>CAZKCJ010000006.1:0-23892 GCA_964550885.1 uncultured Rubrivivax sp.
TCTCCCCCGCGATCACCCAATCGCTGTGGGATCAAGGACTTACGTCTTCGGCAGGGTCAAAGTTCGGCCTAAGCGAACGGGTCCGGCTGCGGCGGGTCGTCGGCTGCGCGCAGTTGCTCGCGCAACTGCAGCGTCTGCTGCGCCCAGTACGCGGCGCTGCCGAAGTCGGGGAAGGCGGCGGGAAACGCCGGGTCGGCCCAGCGCTGCGCGATCCACGCGTTGTGCCGAATCATCCGCAGCAGCCGCAGCGGCTCGATCAGCGCGAGCTCGCGCCGGTCGAATGCGCGAAACGCGGTGTAGCCCTGCAGCAGCAGCCGCATCTGGGTCGCGGCGGTAGCGTCGTCGCCGGCGAGCAGCATCCACAGGTCCTGCACCGCCGGGCCCTGGCAGGCGTCGTCCAGGTCGACCACGTGCGCGCCGGTCTCGCGCCACAGCAGGTTGCCCGGGTGGCAGTCGCCGTGCAGCCGGATCGCGACCGGCTGGAACGCGGCGCAGGCCGCATCGATGCGGGCCACCGCCTCGGCGCCGGCCGCGCGCCAGCCATCGAGCTGCGCCGGCGGCACGTGCTCGCCGGCGTCGATCAGCGCGAGCGCGTCGCGCACGTCGGCGGCGGGGTCCAGCCGGCGGCGGTGGCCGAACGCGCGCTGCGCGCCGACCGCATGCAGCCGGCCGATGAAGCCGCCCAGCCGCGGCAGCACCTGCGGGTCGTCGAGCTCGGGCGCGCGCCCGGCGCGCCGTGGCCACACCGCGTAGCGCAGCGGCTGGCCGGAAGCGGTGCGGCGCAGCGCCAGCGTCGGCGGCGCGTCGGTCGGCAGCAGGCTCACGCCGGGCGCGCAGGGTCGCAGCTCGAGCGGGGCGACGACCGGCACCTCGGCGGCCGCGAGTTCGGCGGCGAATGCGTGCTCTTCGAGGATCTGGTCGTCGCTCCAGCGGCCGCCGCGGTAGAACTTCGCGACCACCGCATCGCCGTCCTCCAGCATCACCTGGAAGACCCGGTTCTCGTACGAGTTCAGCTGCAGCAGCCGGCCGTCGCCGCGAAAGCCGGTGGCGTCGAGCGCCGCGAGCAGCTCGTCGGGGGTGAGGTCGGCAAAGCCGTGCAGCAGCGGGGCGCGGGACATCGGCGCGATGCTATGCGCGCGCGCCGGCGGCGCGCGGCGTCACTGCCGCTGCGGGGTCTGCCCGGGGCCGACTTCGGCGCCGCCGGACTCGCCGTCGGGCCGGCGGCGCGCAGCGGGCGCGGCCGCGCCGCCGCGCAGGATGTCGCCGAGCGCGCCGAACTCGCTGCCGGCGTCGACGCGCGCGTCGCTGCCGAAGAACGAGTCCTGGAAGAAGGACGAGTCCTGCCACAAGGTGCGGCGATCGCGGCGGCCGGCCGCGCCTGCAACCTCGGCGGCGCTGGCCACGGTCGCCGGTGCCGGCTGCGGCGCGCGCGCCGCCGCGCTGCTCTGCGGCACCAGCAGCTGCAGCTCGTGCGCCGACGGCAGCCGCTCGACCGGGATCCGCAGGTAGCGGATCTTGCAGGCCGCGAGCACGTTCTCCTTGATCTGCTGTGTGCGCTGCGAGCCGGTGCTGCGCTCGGTGTCGAGGTCGAAGGCGACCAGCACGCGGCCGTTGGCGCTGCACACCGCGAAGGTCACGTGGATCCCGCCGAGCAGGTCGAACCAGTAGCGCACGCGCTGCGGGTCGTCGGGCTGCGAGAAGCGCACCAGCGGCACCTTGGCGAGCACGATGTGGTGCGGCAGCGCTTCGCGCAGATGGCGGTAGACCTTGCGCTCGTCGCTGGAGAAGACCGGCCGGCCGCTCAGCCCCCACTGCGTCGGCAACGGCGCCGGGCGCCGCCGTCGCCGTCGCAGCCAGCCGGCGACGGCGAGCGCGAGCAGCAACAAGACCCCGGCGGCGACCGCGGTCATCCAGGACTGCAGCGATGGCATGTTCTCGTCGGCATCGGCCCGCACGGCGCTTCTGTGGCGCGTTGCGGCTAGGGGTGATCGATGTCCGAGCGGATGCTACTGCGCAGGGTGCGCGCGCGGCACCCGCGTTTGCGGGGTGGACCCCTCGTTTGCGTGGGTTGACTCGGGCCGCTGTTTCGACTGCGACTGCGCTCGCGTCGCAGCCAGCGCGCGACCCGCGCGACGCGCGGCACCCGACGACCTGCGGCACCCGATTACCGCCCCGGATCACCACCGCAGCGCGCATCGGCCGGCGCTGCGCAGGCGCGCGTCGAACGCGGTACGGTGCTCGGCTGCCGCGGCCGGCGGCGCGCCGAGCCTCAGTCGCCGGCCAGCGACGCCAGCAGCAGGTCGACGCGTCGGGCTTCGCGCTTGAGCCGGTAGTCGATGCCGGCCGCGCCTTCGTCGACCAGCGCACCGACGTGCGAGCCGATCGAGTCGCGCTTCAGGCGCAGCAGCGCGCTCGACTCGCTGCCGGCGCGTTCGATCGCCGCGCCGGCCCGGCGCGCGATCCGCAGCATCGGCACGTTGTCGCTGAGCGCGTGCACGATCAGCGTGTGCACGTGGCGGTTGCGCGCGTGCCGCTCGGCGTGCGCAAACAGCCGCTGGCCCAGGCCGCGGCCGCGCAGGTGGGCGAGCACCGACACGCCGAATTCGGCCGACTCCGGCGCGCTGCTGCTCGCGCCCGGGCCGTAGGCCAGATGGGCGAGCGCGACGAGCTCGAGCCGGCGGTTGAAGACGCCGAACAGGTCGTCGTGGTCGAAGTCGAGCTGTGCAACGTAGTGGCGAACCTGCTCGTCGCTGGCGACGTGGCCGAAACGCAAGTAGCGGTCCTGCGGCTCCAGCGCGAGCAGGTGGCGCTGGATCAGCGGCCGATGGCGCAGCCCGAGGCGGCGGATCGGCACCCAGGCGGAGCTCGCCTCGGACCGGGCCGCTGCCGGCTGGGCGGCGGGGCCGCCCTCGGCTGCGCCCGGCGCGGGTGCGGCGCGACCGCTCGGGTCGATGGGGTTCCGTTCAGACATCCGATTGACTAGGGTTTTCCCTAGATCATACCGATCGATTGCTCCGGCGCCCCGATTCGCTCTAGGGGTGCCCGTCCACTGCCGGCACGGAACTGCGGCATCCGACGCGGTCTGGGGCCGCTGGCCCGTGTACTCGGCGGCGCGGCCGTCGCGCCTGGGCGGGGTCTGGGGCAAGGAGCTGGGTCCCGTGACGGTATACTGTCGGGCTCACCCGCACGCGGCGGGGTGGACAGGCGGTCCAGGCCCTCAGCGGCCGACGGCTTGCCGCAAGCCAGGCGACCCTAGAGACCGCAGCCATACAAGCGGTACCGACGGCGACCGGCGGGTCCGAACGGCCGCCCCCGGGCCGCAGCGCATGCGGCGGCCTTCGACTCCAGCGAGACCCTCATGAAGACCTTCAGCGCCAAGCCGGCCGAGGTGAAGCACGAGTGGTTTGTGCTCGACGCCACCGATCAGGTGCTCGGACGTGTCGCCAGCGAAGTGGCACACCGACTGCGCGGCAAGCACAAGGCCATCTACACGCCTCACGTCGACACCGGCGACTACATCGTCGTCGTCAACGCCGCCAAGCTGCGCGTCACCGGCAACAAGGCCACCGACAAGTTCTACTACCGGCACTCGGGCTATCCGGGCGGCATCTACCGCACGTCGTTCAAGGACATGCAGGCCCGCCACCCAGGCCGCGCGCTGGAGAAGGCGGTCAAGGGCATGCTGCCCAAGGGGCCGCTGGGCTACGCGATGATCAAGAAGCTGAAGGTGTACGCCGGGGCCGAGCACCCGCACACCGCGCAACAACCGAAGGTGCTCGAGCTTGGCGGGGGTGCGCGATGATCGGACAGTGGAATTACGGCACCGGCCGGCGCAAGTCGTCGGTCGCCCGCGTGTTTCTGAAGCGCGGCAGCGGCCGGATCACGGTCAACGGCATGGCGATCGACCAGTACTTCGGCCGCCAGACCTCGATCATGATCGTGCGCCAGCCGCTGCTGCTGACCGCCAACGACGCCGCCTTCGACATCAACGTCAACGTGCACGGCGGCGGTGAGTCGGGCCAGGCCGGCGCGGTGCGGCACGGCATCACCCGCGCGCTGATCGACTACGACGCGAACCTGAAGAGCGAGCTCAGCAAGGCCGGCTTCGTGACCCGCGATGCGCGCGAGGTCGAGCGCAAGAAGGTCGGCCTGCACGGCGCACGCCGGCGCAAGCAGTTCAGCAAGCGCTGATCGACCGGGCTCCCCGGGGCTTTGGCGACGGCCGGGCACGGGCCCGGCCGCCGTTGGCGATAATTGCACTGCGCCTTCGCGCGAAGCCAGCAGGAACGAACATGAGTGCCGACCTCGCCACCCCCGACAGCAGCACGGCAGAGCTGCCGGCGCCGCTGGTCTTCACCGACAGTGCCGCGATCAAGGTCGCCGAGCTGGTCGCCGAGGAAGGCAACCCCGCGCTGAAGCTGCGCGTGTTCGTGCAGGGCGGGGGCTGCTCGGGCTTCCAGTACGGCTTCAGCTTCGACGAGGTCGTCAACGACGACGACACGCAGATGAGCAAGAACGGCGTCACGCTGCTGATCGACGCGATGAGCCTGCAGTACCTGGCTGGCGCCGAGATCGACTACCAGGACGACTTGCAGGGCGCGCAGTTCGTGATCCGCAACCCGAACGCGAACACCACCTGCGGCTGCGGCTCGAGCTTCACGGTCTGATCGACCGGCACCGCGGCTCGGCGGTGCGCGGGCGGATGACCCGCACGACGCCCGTTCAAGCCGGATAGAGCGCTCCCAGGATCCGCGGTCCGCGCGCGCCGGTCACCTGCGGCAGGTTGCCCGGCTCGCGCCGGCGATGCGCGCGCGCGAGCCACGCGAAGGCCAGCGCCTCCACCTGCTGCGGCGGCACGCCGTGCGCGCCGGTGTCGGTCACGGCCATGCCGGGCAGGCGCTGCTGCAGGCGCCGCATCAGATCGGCGTTCGCAGCACCGCCACCGCAGACCAGCAGCCGGGTCGCTGACGGCAGATGGCGGTCCAGGGCCGCGGCGGCGGCCTCGACGCTGAACTGCGCGAGCGTGGCCTGCACGTCCTGCGGCGATGCCGAACCGCCGGCGGCGGCGAAGTCGGCGAGCGCCGCGTCCAGCCAGGCGGGGTCGAACAGCTCGCGCCCGGTGCTCTTCGGCGGTGCGCGGTCGAGGAAGGGCTCGGCGAGCAGCCGCTGCAACAGCTGCGCCTGCACCCGTCCGTCTGCCGCCCAGCGCCCGCCCTCGTCATAGGCGCGGCCGAGCGTGCGCTGGCACCAGTGGTCGAGCAGCAGGTTGCCCGGGCCGCAGTCGAAGCCCATGACCGCGCCAGCCGCGGGCAGCAGCGTCAGGTTGGCGATGCCGCCCAGGTTGAGCACTGCCAGCGGCCGCGGCACGGCCGCGAAGGCCGCCGCGTGGAAGGCCGGCACCAGCGGTGCGCCCTGGCCGCCGGCCGCCAGATCGCGGCTGCGCAAGTCGCAGACGACGTCGACGCCGCAGAGCTCGGCCAGCAGCGCACCGTTGACCAGCTGCAGCGTGTAGCCGACGCCGTCCACCGCGAGCGGCTGGTGGCGCACGGTCTGGCCGTGCGCGCCGATCGCGTCGACGCCGGCGCGTTCGACCCCGGCCGCCTCGATCAGCGCCGAGACCACCGCCGCGTACACCCGCATCAATGCGTTGGCGGCGAGTGCGGCCCGGTGCAGCTCGTTGCTGCCGGGCTGGTTCAGCGCGAGCAGCTCCGTGCGCAACGCCGGGTCGAACGTCGCCTGGCGGTGCGCGAGCACGCGCGGGCACGCGCCTTCGGGGAAGTCGGCGAGCACGCCATCGACGCCGTCCAGCGAGGTGCCGGACATCAGCCCGATGTAGAACCCGGGCACCGGCTGCGCGCGGCGCCGCGGCCGCGTCACTCGAAGCGGGTGTGGCCGGCGCCGACCAGCGTCTCGGCGACGTCGAGCTGCAACCGCGCGTTGCGCGATGCGACCGCGAACCGATCCTTCGCAGCCGGATCGATGCGCACCGGTTCGGCGAACCGGGCGAGCTTCAGCGGGTTCTGCTGCTGGCCGTTCAGGTGGAACTCGAAGTGCAGGTGCGGCCCGGTCGCCCAGCCGGTCATCCCGACCGCGCCGATGCGCTGCTCCTGCTCGACCCGCTGGCCCTTGTGCACGTCGATCCGGCTCAGGTGCGCGTACAGCGTGCTGCGCTGGTTGTCGTGCTGCAGCTTGACGACCTTGCCGTAACCGTTCTGCCAGCCGGCGAACTCGACCACGCCGTCACCCACCGCGCGCACCGGCGTGCCGATCGGCGCGCCGTAGTCCACGCCGCGGTGCGCGCGCCAGCTCTTCAGCAGCGGGTGCAGCCGCATCGCGAAGCCCGAGGTCACGCGCGAGAACGCGAGCGGGCTGGCCAGGAACGAGCGGCGCTTGCTCTGGCCGTCGAACGCGAAGTACGCGCCGCGGCCGGTCGCGTCGGGGAACCACAGCGCGGTGTAGAGCTGGCCGTTGTTGCTGAACTCGGCCGACAGCACCCGGCCGGCCGCGGGCATCCAGCTCACCGGCTCGCCGTCGGCGCGGTAGGTTTCGTAGACGACGCCGAAGGTGTCGCCCTTGCGCAGCTCGCGGTGGAAGTCGATGTCGGTCGCGAAGATCTCGGCCAGCTGCGTCGCCACGTTGTCGGGGATGCGGGCTTCGTCGGTGGCGGCGAACAGCGTGCTGCGGATCGTGCCGCCGGCCATGCGGGTCGTCGCCTCCAGCGCGGCGACCTCGACCCGGCTGGTCCAGCGCCCCGCGTCGTCGCGGGCGACCGTCAACCGGGTGAACTGCGGCCGGCGCTGCGCGTCGTCGGGCGCCGCGTAGCGGGCAACCAGCTCGACCAGCGCGCCGCTGCTGCGCGCACGAGCCTGGATCATCTTGCCGGGCTTGCCGTCGAACGCCTGCCGTGCCGCCGGATCGCTGCGCAGGAAGGCCGCAGCGTCGACGTCGATCACGCCCAGCCGGCGCAACAGGCTGTCGACGCTGTCGCCGGCACGCGTGAGCTCGCTGCGCGACAGCTCCATCTCGTGCTCGGCCAGCGCGTCGAGCTGGCTGCCCAGGCCTTGCAGCCGGAACTCGTTGACGACCACGCGCTGCGGCAGATCGGCGGGATCGGGCAGCAGCGGGGCCACGCTGAAGGCGGTGACCGCAAAGCCGCCGAGCAGGGCGACGAACGAGCCGGCGACGACAGTCCGGTGCGAGCGGATCCAGGTGCCGGTGCGGGCGAGCAACGGGGGAAGGCTGTCCAACGATCCAGGCTTTCGGTTCTTGGCAGGAGCCCGCGGGGCGCGGATCAGCTCGGCGCTGACGGGTCCTTGGTCCGGGTTTGGCGGCGGCTCGGCGGGGGTCGCCGCCTAGAATTGCCGCCTTTGCCTGCGCGTGGGTCGCACGCGCGCGTGGCGGCGAAGTATAGCGGCACCCCTCCCGGCCGATCCCCGGATTTGCCCCGAAGAAGTGATTCATGTCAAACGATGTAAGCCCCACGCCCGACCCCGACATCGAGCACGCGCTGGCGGTGTCGCTGCGCGGCTGCGACGAGTTGCTGCCTGCGGCTGAGTGGGTCGCCAAGCTGCAGCGCTCGAAGGCCAGCGGCCGGCCGCTGCGGATCAAGCTCGGGCTGGACCCGACCGCGCCCGACATCCACCTCGGCCACACCGTGGTGCTGAACAAGATGCGCCAACTGCAGGACCTGGGCCACACGGTGATCTTCCTGATCGGCGACTTCACCTCGATGATCGGCGACCCGTCGGGGCGCAACGTCACCCGCCCGCCGCTGACGCGCGAGCAGATCGAGGCCAACGCGCAGACCTACTATGCGCAGGCGAGCCTGGTGCTCGACCCGGCGAAGACCGAGATCCGCTACAACAGCGAGTGGAGCGACGCGCTCGGCGCGCGCGGCATGATCCAGCTCGCGTCGCGCTACACGCTCGCGCGCATGCTCGAGCGCGACGACTTCAGCAAGCGGCTCAAGGCCGGCGCGCCGATCAGCGTGCACGAGCTGCTGTACCCGCTGATGCAGGGCTACGACTCGGTCGCGCTGCAGGCCGACCTCGAGCTCGGCGGCACCGACCAGAAGTTCAACCTGCTGGTCGGCCGCGTGCTGCAGGCCGAGTACGGCCAGGAGCCGCAGTGCATCCTGACGATGCCCCTGCTCGAGGGCCTGGACGGCGTCGAGAAGATGAGCAAGAGCAAGGGCAACTACGTCGGCATCAGCGAGCCGGCGAACACGATGTACGCGAAGCTGCTGTCGGTCAGCGACGAGCTGATGTGGCGCTACTTCACGCTGCTGTCCTTCCGCAGCGAGGCCGAGATCGCGGCGCTGCGCCGCGAGGTCGAGCAGGGCCGCAACCCGAAGGAGGCGAAGGTGCTGCTCGCGCGCGAGCTCACCGCCCGCTTCCACGGCGCCGGCGCCGCCGACGCCGCGCAGGCCGACTTCGAGCTGCGCGCGCGCGGCGGCGTGCCCGACGAGATCCCGCAGGTGCGGCTGGACGGCGCGCCGCTGGCGATCGGCTCGCTGCTCAAGCACGCGCGGCTCGCGCCCAGCAGCAGCGAGGCGCTGCGGCTGGTCGAGCAGGGCGGGGTGCGGATCGACGGCGTGACCGTCGCCGACAAGGGGCTCAAGCTCGGCGCCGGGGTCTACGTCGTGCAGGTCGGCAAGCGCAAGTTCGCGCGGGTGACGCTGGCCGCCTGAGCGCAGCGCCGGGTGCCGTCGCCCGCGTGGCGCGGGGCTGGCTTGCGCGGTGCACGGTGGCGCCGGCCGCGCTGGGCACAATCGACCGATGCAGGTCCGCTCGTACCTGAAGCTGTCGGTCGCAGTCGCACTCGCGACGATCGTGCTCAAGACCGGCGCCTGGTGGTTCACCGGCTCGGTCGGGCTGCTGTCGGACGCGCTCGAGTCGCTGGTCAACCTGGCCGGCGCGAGCTTCGCGCTGCTGATGGTCACCTGGGCGCGCCAGCCGCCGGACGAGGACCACCCCTACGGCCACCACAAGGCCGAATACCTGTCCAGCGGCTTCGAGGGCGTGCTGATCCTCGCCGCGGCGCTGGCGATCGTCTGGGCCGCGGTGCTGCGCATCCGCGCGCCGCAGCCGCTGCAGACGCTGGGCCTGGGCCTGGCGCTGTCGCTGCTGAGCACCGTGCTCAACGCCGCGCTCGCCGCGGCGATGCTGCGCAAGGCGCGCGCAGTGCGCTCGATCGCGCTCGAGGCCGATGCGCGCCACCTGTTCGCCGACGTCTGGACTTCGATCGGCGTGGTCGTCGGCCTGCTCGCGGTGATGGCCAGCGGCTGGCAGTGGCTGGATCCGGTGATCGCGATCGCGGTCGCGCTGAACATCCTGCGCGAGGGCGGCTCGCTGGTGAAGCGCTCGGTCGACGGGCTGATGGACCACGCGCTCGAGCCGGCGACGCAGGCGCAGATTCAGGCAGTGCTCGCGCAGTTCCAGCACCCGACGATCCGCTTCGACCACATCGTCACCCGCCGCGCCGGCGAGCGCCGCTTCGTCGACCTGCACATGCACATGCCGGCCGGCTGGTCGCTGGGTCGCGCGGCGGCGCTGCGCACCGCGGTCGAGCAGGCGCTGCTCAGCGCGGTGCCGGGGCTGCGGGCGACGATCGAGCTGCTGCCCAGCGACGTCGAGACCCACTTCGAAGACCAGCGGGATCTGCTGTGATCGGGCTGGTGCAGCGGGTCGCCGAAGCCTCGGTCACGGTCGGGCAGGCGGTGGTCGGCGCGATCGGCCCGGGGCTGGTGGTGCTGGTGTGCGCGGAGCCCGCCGACGGCGAGGCGCAGGCCGCGAAGTTCGTCGACAAGCTGCTCGCGCTGCGCATCTTCGCCGACGACGCGCAGCGGATGAACCGCAGCCTGGTTCAGGTCGGCGGCGGGCTGCTGCTGGTCAGCCAGTTCACGCTGGCGGCCGACACCCGCGGTGGCAACCGCCCGAGCTTCAGCGCCGCGGCGCCGCCGCCGCAGGCGCGGGTGCTGTACGAGCGCGTGCTCGCGCTGGCGCGCGCGCGCCACCATCCGGTGCAGGCCGGGGTGTTCGGCGCGCACATGCGGCTGCAGCTGGTCAACGACGGGCCGGTGACGATCCCGCTGGTCGTGCGCTGAACGCGCGGCGGGCGCGGGTGCGTCAGCCCAGCTTGCGGCGGTCGTCGATCACCTTGCCGTCGTTGGGCAGGCTGCCCGGCGTCCCCAGCCTGACCTCGGCGCGCAGCTTGGTCAGGTCGCGCAGCGTGCCGGCCAGCGCCTGCGCCAGCCCTTCGGCGGCGGACCCGACCTCGACCTCGAGCGTCATCCGGTCGTTGGCCATCTCGCCGTCGATCACCAGCCGCGCGCGGCCCACCTGCGGATGGCGCCGCAGCAGCTCGGCCACCTGGCTGGGGTGCACGAACATGCCGCGCACCTTGGCGGTCTGGTCGGCGCGGCCCAGCCAGCCGCGGATGCGCTGGTTGGTGCGTCCGGTCGGACAGGGCCCGGGCAGCACCGCCGACAGGTCGCCGGTGGCGAAGCGCAGCAGCGGGTAGTCGGGGTTGAGCGTGGTCACGACCACCTCGCCGACTTCGCCGTCGGGCAGCGGCTCGCCGCTGCCGGGGCGCACGATCTCGACCAGCACGCGCTCGTCCAGCACCAGCCCCTCGCGCGCCTCGGTCTCGTATGCGATCAGGCCGAGGTCGGCGGTGCCGTAGCTCTGGTAGGCGGCGATGCCGCGCGCGTCGAGCCAGTCGCGCAGCGCCGCCGGGAAGGCCTCGCCGCCGACCGACGCGCGCACGATCGACAGCTTCTGGCCGGCCTGCTCGGCCTGCTCCACCGCGATCCGCAGGAAGCTCGGCGTGCCGGTGTAGGCCTGCGGCCGCAGGTCGGCCATCGCCTGCAGCTGCAGCTCGGTGTTGCCGACGCCGCCGGGGAACACGGTGCAGCCGAGCGCGTGCGCGCCGGTCTCCATCATCGACCCGGCCGGCGTCAGGTGGTAGCTGAAGCTGTTGTGCACCAGGTCGCCGGCGCGAAAGCCGGCGGCGAAGAACGCGCGCGCGAAGCGCCAGTAGTCGTCGGCCGCGCCCTCGGGTTCGTAGATCGGCCCGGGCGACTGGAACACGCGGCGCGCCGCGCGCTTCAGCCCCAGCCCCCGCCAGCCGATCGCCGCGAAGCCACCGAAGGGGTCGCCGCCGGCGGCGCGCGCCGCCTGCTGCCGCTCCAGCAGCTCGTGCTTGTGCGTGATCGGCAGCCGGGCGAGCGCCGCGCGCGAGCTCACCGCGGCCGCATCCACGCCCTGCAGCAGCTGCGCGAACGCGCTGGTGCGCTGCGCCGCCGCCACCTGCGCGGGCAGCGCCGCCAGCAGCGCTGCCTCGCGCTGCGCCGGGTCGCGGGTCTCCAGCCGGTCGAAGTAGCGGCTCATCGCGGTCTTCCGGGGCGGCACCTGCGCGCGGCGCGCGGGCGCAGTTGACGGCTGCTCATTCGTCGTGCTCCCAGCGCGCCAGGCGCCTGCTCAGCTCGTCGAGGAACCGGCGCTGGTCAGCCGCGCTGCGCAGCGAGAAGCGGTCCCACTGCGGCGTCAGCATCGGCCGCTGCGCCAGGCGCGCGCTGATCGAGGCACCGTCGACCGCGGCCTCGACCAGCCGGCGGCCACGCAGCTCGAAGCCGCCGCTGCGCTCGACCAGCCGGCGGTCGCGCAGCGCGCGCTTCAGCTGCTCCAGCGCCGCGGCCGGGTCGAACGGCGGCGCCGCAAAACCAAAGTCTTCAGCCATCACGTCGTCTCGTCATCGGCGCTTCAGGCGAGCCAGCGCTTGCGGCGCTTGTAGCTCTTCACGTCGCGGAAGCTCTTGCGGTCGGCGCCGTCGGTGCTGCGGCTCACGCCGAGGTAGAACTCCTTCACGTCTTCGTTCGCGCGCAGCGCCGCCGCCTGGCCGTCCATCACGATGCGGCCATTCTCCAGGATGTAGCCGTAGTCGGCGTAGCGCAGCGCCATGTTGGTGTTCTGCTCGGCGAGCAGGAAGGTGACCCCCTCCTTGGTGTTCAGGTCGCGCACGATCTCGAACACCTCCTCGACGATCTGCGGCGCCAGGCCCATGCTCGGCTCGTCGAGCAGCACCATCTTCGGGTTGCACATCAGCGCGCGGCCGATCGCGCACATCTGCTGCTCGCCGCCCGAGGTGTAGGCGGCCTGGCTCGCGCGCCGCGTCTTCAGCCGCGGGAAGTACGCGTAGACCTTCTCCAGCGTCTGCGCGACCGCGGCCTTGCCGTCGCGGCGGGTGTAGGCGCCGGCCAGCAGGTTGTCCTCGATCGTCAGGTGCGCGAAGCAGTGCCGCCCCTCCATCACCTGGACCACGCCGCGCCGGACCATGTCGGCAGTGGACAGCCGCTCGATGCGCTCGCCGCGCAGCTCGATCGAACCCTTGGTGACCTCGCCGCGCTCGCCGGCGAGCAGGTTGCTCACTGCGCGCAGCGTGGTCGTCTTGCCGGCGCCGTTGCCGCCGAGCAGCGCGACCACGCCGCCCTCGGGCACCTGCAGGCTCACGCCTTTGAGCACCAGGATCACGTGGTTGTAGATCACTTCGATGCCGTTGACGTTGAGGAGGGCGGTGCTCATCGCATGCTCGGTTTGCAGGGTCCGGGGCGACCCGAACGCGGCGCCGGCGCGTGGCGCCGCGTTCGTGGGGCCCAGCGGGGAGGGCCCCGGGTCGACGGCTCAGGCTGCCGGCGTCAGTTGCAGTCCGCCGGGCTGCGGCGCTGGATCTTCTTCTCGGCCGCGAACTTGTCGGCCGAGGCCTTGACCATCGGCTTGATGATCGCCTCGTCGGCCTGGTACCAGTCGCTGCCGACGACCCACTTGCTGCCGTCCCAGGTGCCGATGCGCGCCCAGCTCGAGCCCATGTGGTCGGCGCAGGAGGTCGACACCGGCCGCATCACGCCGGCGAAGCCGAGCGCGTCGAGCTTCTTCTGGTCGAGCGCCAGGTTCTCCAGCCCCCAGCGCACCTGCTCGGCGCTCATCACCTTGCCCTTGCCGTAGCGCTCCTGCGCGCGCTTGATGCCCTCGACGCCGAGCATCGACGAGATCACGCCGCGCATATAGAGCACGTCGCCGACCTCGTCCTTCGGCCCGGTGCCCTCGCCCTTGGCGTGCACCAGATTCAGGATGTCCTGCACGACCTTGGACTTCGGCTCCGGGCCGTGCTGCAGCATCAGCGCGTTGTAGCCCTTGGCGCCCGCGCCGACGTCCTTCACGTCGGGCTCGGCGCCCGACCACCAGCCGCCGTACATCTTCTCGCGCGGGTAGCCGGTGGCCACCGCCTCCTTGATCGCGGCCGAGTTCATCACGCCCCAGCCCCACAGGAACACGTAGTCGGGCCGCTTCTGCCGGATCTGCAGCCAGGTCGCCTTCTGCTCGACGCCGGGGTGCGCGACCGGCAGCAGCTGCAGCTCGAAGCCGTGCATCTTCGAGCGCTCCTGCAGCAGCGCGATCGGCTCCTTACCGTAGGGGCTGTCGAGGTAGACGAGCGCGATCTTCTTGCCCTTGAGCTTGTCGAAGCCGCCTTCCTTCTTCGCGATGTGCTGCACCAGCACGTCGGCCGCGGTCCAGTAGGTGCCGAGCAGCGGGAAGTTGTACTTGAACACCATGCCGTCGGCCGAGTCGGCGCGGCCGTAGCCGGCGGTGATCAGCGGGATCTTGTCGGTGAAGGTCTTGTCGGTCAGCGCAAAGGTGATGCCGGTGGACAGCGGTTGGAAGATCGTCGCGCCGCCGTGCTGGCCCTTGAGCCGCTCGTAGCACTCGACCCCCTTGTCGGTCGCGTAGGCGGTCTCGCACTCCTCCCAAATGATCTTCACGCCGTTCATGCCGCCCTGGGCGTTGACCAGCTTCATGTAGTCGACGAAACCGTTGGCCCAGGGTACGCCGTTGGGCGCGTAGGCGCCGGTGCGGTACACCAGTGCGGGGATGAATTGCTCCTTGGCCTGCGCGAATGCGGCGGTCGGCGCCAGCGTACCGGCCAGGGTCGCGCTGCCCAGCGCCGCGGCGATGGCGATTGAACGTAGCTTCATGTCGGGGTCTCCTACGGTTGCGAGGTGGGTCCCGGTCGGGGCCCGGCGGTGCGGCTCAATGCGGGAAGGGCCACAGGCGGAGCTTCTCCTTGCCGATCGACCACAGGCGGGCCAGCCCGTGCGGTTCGACGGCGAGGAAGAAGACGATCAGGCTGCCGAAGATCATGTAGGTCAGGTGTGCAGCCAGGGCGGTGTCGACCGGCAGGCCGAACCAGTAGGGCAGGTTGTCGAGCACGATCGGCAGCACGACGATGAAGGCCGCGCCGAACAGGCTGCCGACGATCGAGCCGAGGCCGCCGATGATGATCATGAACAGCAGCTGGAACGAGCGGTCGACATTGAAGGCCGCCGGCTCCCACGAGCCGAGGTGCACGAAGCCCCAGAGCGCGCCGGCGACGCCGACGATGAACGAGCTGACCGCGAACGCGCTGAGCTTCGCGTAGACCGGGCGGATGCCGATCACCGCGGCGGCGACGTCCATGTCGCGGATCGCCATCCACTCGCGGCCGATGTGGCTGCGCACCAGGTTCTTCGCGATCAGTCCGAACAGCAGCAGGAAGCCCAGACAGAACAGGTACTTGTGCGCCGGCGACTCGATCGGCCAGCCGAGCACCGACAGGCTGGACACGCTGACCGAACCCGACGACGAATCGTTGGTCAGCCACTTGATGCGCAGGAACGCCCAGTCGGCGAAGAACTGCGCCGCGAGCGTCGCGACCGCGAGGTACAGCCCCTTGATGCGCAGGCTCGGGATGCCGAACAGCACGCCGAACACGGTCGCGCACACGCCGCCGAACAGGATCGCGACGATGGCCGGCATGCCGTCGATGCGCACGAACAGGTTGTAGGCGGCGTAGGCGCCCACCGCCATGAAGCCGCCGGTGCCCAGCGAGATCTGGCCGCAGTAGCCGGTCAGGATGTTCAGGCCGAGCGCGGCCAGCGCCAGGATCAGGAACGGAATCAGGATCGCGCGCAGCAGGTACTCCGGCGCGAACAGCGGCACGCCGACGACGGCGAAGGCGAGCAGCGCGACGATCAGGACCCGGTCCTGCCGGATCGGGAAGATCTGCTGGTCGGCGCGGTAGCTGACCTTGAACTGGCCGTTCTCGCGGTAGAGCATGTGTCGTCTCGTGCGTGATCTCTTGGCTACGACACGCTTCGCTCAACTTGGCTTCGCCAAGTTAGTCTGCGCCGGAAGAACATTGATCGCGTCATACGCGATCGCTGGACTTTTGGCTCCGGCACGCTGCGCTTGACTTCGCTTCGCGAAGTCAGCCTGCGCCGGAAGATCATCGCTCGCGTCATACGCGATCGATGGACTTTTGGCTCCGGCACGCTGCGCTTGACTTCGCTTCGCGAAGTCAGCCTGCGCCGGAAGATCATCGCTCGCGTCATACGCGATCGATGATCTTCTCGCCGAACAGGCCCTGCGGGCGGACCAGCAGGAAGGCGAGCGCCAGCACGTAGGCGAACCAGATCTCGATGCCGCCGCCGAAGTACGGGCCGATGAAAACCTCCGAGAGCTTCTCGCCGACGCCGATGATCAGCCCGCCGACGATCGCACCCGGCACCGAGGTCAGCCCGCCCAGGATCACCACCGGCAGCGCCTTGAGCGCGACCTGCGACAGCGAGAACTGCACGCCGAGCTTGCTGCCCCAGATCATCCCGGCGACCAGCGCGGTGAAGCCGGCGACGCTCCAGACGATCACCCAGATGCGGTTGAGCGGGATGCCGATCGACTGCGCCGCCTGGTGGTCGTCGGCGACCGCGCGCAGCGCGCGGCCGGTGCCGGTGTACTGGAAGAACGCGGCGAGCGCGGCGACCAGCGCCGCGGCCACCAGCGCGGCGATCAACTCCTCCTGGCTGACCAGGATGCCGCCCTCGAAGACCTTGTCGAGCAGAAAGATCGGGTCCTTGGGCATGCCGATGTCGATCGTGTAGACGTCGGAGCCGAAGATCGTCTGGCCGAAGCCGTCCAGGAAGTAGGCGATCCCGAGCGTGGCCATCAGCAGCGTCACGCCGTCCTGGTTGACCAGCGGGCGCAGCACCAGGCGCTCGATCAGCCAGGCGGCGGCGATCATCAGCAGCAGCGCGACGCCGAAGGCCAGCAGGTCCGCCAGCGGCTTGACCTGCAGCCCGGTCCACTGCGGGATCCACTCGGCGAAGCGCGCCATCGCCAGCGCGGCGAACAGCACCATCGCCCCTTGCGCGAAGTTGAACACGCCGCTCGCCTTGAAGATCAGCACGAAGCCCAGTGCGACCAGCGAGTACAGCATGCCGGTCATCAGGCCGCCGATCAGGGTCTCGAGGAAGAAGCCCATCGCGCGTGCCGGCTCAGTGCGTGGTGCCCAGGTAGGCGCTGATCACGTCGGGGTTGGCGCGCACCTCGTCGGGACTGCCGTCGCCGATCTTGCGGCCGTAGTCGAGCACGACCACCCGGTCGGAGATGTCCATCACCACGCTCATGTCGTGCTCGATCAGCACCACGGTGGTGCCGTACTCGTCGTTGACGTCGAGGATGAAGCGGCTCATGTCCTGCTTCTCCTCGACGTTCATGCCGGCCATCGGCTCGTCGAGCAGCAGCACCTGCGGCTCCATCGCCAGCGCGCGGCCGAGGTCGACGCGCTTCTGCAGCCCGTAGGGCAGACGGCCGACCGGCGTCTTGCGGTGTGCCTGGATCTCGAGGAAGTCGATGATCCGCTCGACCACCTCGCGGTGCGCGATCTCCTCGCGCTCGGCCGCGCCCAGGCGCAGCGCCTGCTGGAACAGGTTGCTGCGCATCTTCAGGTTGCGCCCGGTCATGATGTTGTCGAGCACGCTCATGCCCTTGAAGAGCGCGAGGTTCTGGAAGGTGCGCGCCACCCCCATCTCGGCGACCTGGCGCGAGTTCATGTGCCTGAAGGTGCGGCCACGCAGGCTGATCGAGCCCTGCTGCGGCTTGTACACGCCGTTGATGCAGTTGAGCATGCTGCTCTTGCCGGCGCCGTTCGGGCCGATGATCGCGCGCACCTCGTGCTCGCGCACGTCGAAGCTGATGTCGGTCAGCGCCTTCACGCCGCCGAAGGCGAGCGAGATGTCGCGCACCTCGAGGATCACCTCGCCGACCCGGCGCTGCGCGCTCATCGGCCCGCTCCGCGCCGCCCGCGCCTGCCGGCCGGCGGCCTGCGCCCGGCCCGTGCGCCGCGGATCGCCGGGCTCATGCCGCCGCCCCCGCGACCGCGGGGAAGACCTTGACGTCCATGATCTGCAGCTCGGCGCTGACGACGCCGCGGCGGCCGTCCTCGAAGCGCACCTCGGTCTCGACGTACTGGCTGGTGCGACCCGCGTACAGCGCGTCGACCAGCACCCGGTAGCGCTCGGCGATGAAGCCGCGGCGCACCTTGCGCGTGCGCGTCAGCTCGCCGTCGTCGGCGTCGAGCTCCTTGTGCAGGATCAGGAAGCGGTGGATCTGGCTGCCGGCGAGCAGCGCGTCGCCGGCCAGGTCGGCGTTGACCTTCTCGATGCAGTCGCGGATCAGCGCGTAGACCTCGGGCTTGCCGGCGAGGTCGGTGTAGCCGGCGTAGGGCAGGCCGCGCCGCTCGGCCCAGTTGCCCACCGCCTCGACGTCGATGTTGATGAACGCGCAGGCGCGATCGCGCTGGTCGCCGAAGGCCACCGCCTCCTTCACAAAGGGGAAGAACTTCAGCTTGTTCTCCACGTACTTGGGCGCGAACATCGCGCCGTCGTGCGCGCCGCCCTTGAGCCGACCGACGTCCTTCGCGCGGTCGATGATCTTCAGGTGGCCGCCGGCGTCGAGGAAGCCGGCGTCGCCGCTGCGGTACCAGCCGTCGGCGCTCAGCACCTCGGCGGTGGCCGCCGGGTTCTTGTAGTACTCCTTCAGCAGCCCGGGCGACTTGATCAGGATCTCGCCCGACTCGGCCAGCCGGATCTGCACGCCGTCGATCGGCACGCCCACCGTGTCGGCGCGCACCTCGTGGTCGGGCTGGATACACACGAACACCGCGGTCTCGGTCGAGCCGTACAGCTGCTTCAGGTTCACGCCGATCGCGCGGTAGAACGCGAACAGGTCGGGCCCGATCGCCTCGCCGGCGGTGTAGGCCACGCGCACCCGGCTCAGGCCGAGCGCGTTGCGCAGCGGCCCGTAGATCAGCAGGTTGCCGCAGGCGTAGGCCAGCCGGTCGAGCAGACCGACCGCGCGCCGGTCCATCAGCGCCGGGCCGACGCGCCGTGCCACCGTCATGCAGCGCGCGTACAGCCAGCGCTTGAGCGCGCCGGCGTCCTCCATCCGGATCGTCACCGCGGTCAGCAGCGCCTCGAACACCCGCGGCGGCGCGAAGTAGTAGGTCGGCCCGATCTCCTTCAGGTCGATCGTCACCGTGTCGGCCGACTCGGGGCAGCTGACGACGTAGCCGCACACCAGCCACTGCGCGTACGAGAAGATGTTCTGGCCGATCCACGCCGGCGGCAGGTAGGCGAGCACCTCCTCGTGCTCGGTCAGCCGATCGAACTCGGCGCCGGCGCGGGCGCGGTCGATCAGCGTGAAGTGGCTGTGCACGACGCCCTTGGGGTTGCCGGTGGTGCCCGAGGTGAAGAACATCGCGGCGACGTCCTCGGCCTGGCCGCGGGCGACCTCGTCGTCGAACAGCCGCGGCTGCTGCCGGTCGAGCTGCGCGCCGGCCTCGACCAGCCGGTCCAGCGCTGCCAGCCCCGGCTCGTCGTAGTGGCGCAGGCCGCGCGGGTCGTCGTACCAGATCCGCTCCAGCTGCGGGCACTGCGTGCGCAGCTCGAGCAGCTTGTCGACCTGCTCCTGGTCCTCGACCACCGCCATGCGCACCTCGGCGCTGGTGATCGGGTACAGGTACTCGGCGGCGACCGCATCCTGGTACAGCGGCACCGCGATCGCGCCGAGCGACTGCGCGGCCAAGGTCGCCGCGTACATCCGCGGCCGGTTCTCGCCGATCACCACCAAGTGCTCGCCGCGCTGCAGGCCGGCGGCGTGCAGCCCGCAGGCCAGCTCGCGCACCAGCCGGGCCAGCTGCGCCCAGCTCAGCGTCTGCCAGATGCCGTAGGCCTTCTCGCGCAGCGCCGGCGCCGCCGGTCGGCGCGCCGCGTGGTCGAGCAGCAGTCGGGGAAAGGTCGTCTGCACCAGATGGGCTCCCGCGCGTCGCGCGCCGGCTGGGGCCGGCTGGGGCCGGCTGGACCGCGTCCAGGCGCGAAACTGTATGCGTCACTTTGACGCCAAGTTGTCGTTGCGACGACAATCTCGATCAATCGGCGTCCATGCTTTCCCGTAGAAGCCCGTGAGTCTGTCGACTGCCACGCCCGCACCGGTGATAAGCCGCGCGCGCCCGATCCTCGCGGCCGAGGCCGAATCGATCGCGTGGATGCGCGGGCTCGAGCCGCTGGAGCGCGAGCGCGCGATCGGCGACCTGCAGGTGGTGCAGGTCGCGCCCGGCGAGCTGCTGTGCCGCGTCGGCCGGCCGGCCACCTACTGGTTCGGCGTGCTCGACGGCCTGCTGAAGATGAGCAACGACACTGCGCTGGGCATGCCGATCACCTTCACCGGGCTGCCGCCGGGCGGCTGGTTCGGCGAAGGCACGGTGCTCAAGCGCGAGGCCTACCGCTACAACATCCAGGCGCTGCGCACCAGCGTGGTCACGGGCCTGAGCGTGGCCACCTTCCACTGGCTGCTCGACCGCAGCATCCCGTTCAACCGCTTCATCTCGCAGCAGCTCAACGAGCGCCTGGGCCAGTTCATCGGCGCGCGCGAGATCGACCGCATGACCGACCCCGACGGCCGCGTCGCGCGCAGCCTGGCGGCGCTGTTCCACCCGGTGCTGTACCCGGGCAACGGCGGGCTGCTGCGGATCACCCAGCAGGAGCTGGGCTACCTGGTCGGGCTGTCGCGCCAGCGCGTGAACCTGGCGCTGGCGGCGCTGCAGCGCGCGGGCGCGATCGCGGTGGAGTACGGCGGCCTGCGCGTGCTCGACCTCGAACGGCTGCGCGCCTGGGGGCGCTGATCGTGCGCACCGTGTCGGTTACCCGCTACCTGACGCCGCTGCGCGAAGGCGGCTCGCTGCCCGCGATCGTCGAGGCCGACGACGACGGCCTGTACGTGCTGAAGTTTCGCGGTGCCGGGCAGGGCCCGAAGGCGCTGATCGCCGAGCTGGTGGCCGGCGAGATCGCGCGCGCGCTCGGCCTGGCGGTGCCGGAGATCGTGTTGATGCGGCTGGACCCGGAGCTCGCGCGCACCGAGCCCGACCCCGAGATCCAGGACCTGATCCGCGCCAGCGGCGGGCTGAACCTGGGCCTGGACTACCTGCCCGGCGCCGTCACCTACGACCCGTTGACGATGCTGGCGGACACGAGGCTGGCCTCGCGGATCGTGTGGTTCGACGCCCTTGTCGGCAACGTCGACCGCACGCCGCGCAACGCCAACATGCTGTGGTGGCATGGCCGGCCGTGGCTGATCGACCACGGCGCGGCTCTGGGGTTCCAGCATCGCTGGGACGGCAGCCTGGAGCGCAGCCGCGCGCCCTTCGTGCCGATCCGCGACCACCTGCTGCTGGCGCGCGCCACGACGCTGGCCGAGGCCGACGCGCAGCTGGCGCCGCTGCTGACGCCGCAGTGCCTGGCCGCGATCGCGGCGCTGATCCCCGACGCCTGGCTGGACCTGCCGCGCGACGCCTATCGCGCGCATTTCGATGCGCGGCTGCAGCCGCCGCGCGCCTTTGCCGAGGAGGCACGCGATGCGCGCGCTCGGCTATGACTACGCGATCGTGCGCGTGCTGCCGCGCGTGGAGCGCGGCGAGCGGATCAATGCCGGCGTGATCCTGTCGTGCCCGGCGAGCGGCTACCTGCGCGCGCGCATCGAGCTGGACGAAGCCGCGCTGCGCTGCCTCGCGCCGCAGGCGGACCTGGAGCCGATCCGCGCGGCGCTGGCTGGCATCGAGGCGGTGTGCGCCGGCGGGCCCGCCGCCGGTGCGCTGGGCGCGCTGTCGGCGCGCGCGCGCTTCCACTGGCTGGTGGCGCCGCGCAGCACCAGCGTGCAGGTCTCGGCGGTGCACACCGGGCGCTGCGGCGATCCCGACGCCGAGCTCGAAGACCTGATGCGCAAGCTGGTGCGGCGCTGAGGCCCGGCGCGCAGCCGCTGGCGGCTGCGCCCGCGACGCCCGCGGCTGCGGACCGATCAGCCGGGCAGGCGGCGGCCGGCGCGCCACAGGCTCGGGCCGAGGTCAGGCCAGCTTCTCGCCGGGCGGCGGCTTCGTGGCGCGATCGCGGCAGCGTTCCCGGCGGCGGCATTTCGGCGAGCGGCGCTTCGCCGCGCTGCGCGCTGGCGCGCGGCGCTTGCCGCTGCCGCGCGACCCGCGGCGACGCCGTCGTGCGGCGCGATCGGTGGCGCGGCCGAAGCGCCGCGCGCGCTCAGTTGACGAACCCGATCGGATTGCGGCGCGCGCCGCCCTCGGGCAGGTCGGCCAGCTGCAGCGCGGCGCGGCCGTCCAGCCGCGCGTTGCCGAAGGCGGTCATCCACGCGCGGCGCATCTCGCGCGGCGCCAGGCCGGCCAGGCGCTCGAGCACCGCGTCGCCCGGTGCCTCGTCGAAGTGCCGGCCCCAGTCGTGCTCGGCGCGGATCGCGCGGTACAGGCGCAGCGCGATCGCGCGCGCGGCGTCGGCGTCGGGCGCGTGCACCTCGAACACGTTCATCCGGTTGAGGATCGGCTCGGGGATGGTGCGCTCGTCGTTGGCGGTGGCCACCCAGATCAGCTGGCTCGCGTCGATCGACACTTCGGCGAACTCGTCGGTGAAGCAGCCGGCGGTGTCATGCTCGAGCAGCTCGTACAGCGCGCCCAGCGGGTCGTACGCGTGCTCGGCGCGGGCCTTGTCGATCTCGTCGACCACCATCACCGGGTTCGCGTACGCGCCGTCGACGAGGGTCTCGAAGATCTTGCCCGGGCGCGCGCCCTTCCACTGGCTGGACGCGCCGCTGAGCACCCAGCCGGCGGTCAGCGAGCTCATCGACACGAAGCCCAGCCCCGTGCCCAGCAGCTGCGCGACGCGGCGTGCGAAGTGGGTCTTGCCGATGCCCGGCGGGCCCAGCAGCAGCATCGGCGTGAGCTCGAGCGCGTCGGCGCTGTCCTCGCACAGCGCGAGCTGGCGCTTCAGGTCGTCGAGCACCTCGCCGAAGTTCGGCAGCTCGTCGTACAGGTGGGCCATCGCCGGCAGCCCGGCGGGCTTGACCTGGAAGCGCTCCGGGCCCTTCTCGAGCATGCGCTCGTAGGTCGCGCGCAGGCTGTCGTGCTCGCGTGCCGGCAGCTTGTCCAGCCGCTGCTCGACCTCGCCGAGCTGGTAGACGCTGCGCATCCGGGCGATCGGGATCCGCGCGCCGGAGTGCACCGGTACGAGCTGACTGCGGCTGCCCATCGCGACACCCTCCACGCCCGATCGGGGCGACGCGGCCATTCAAGCAAACATCCGGGGGTTGCAGGATCGGGAAAAGACCCATGTCCCCGGCATCGGCGCGGGATTGGTCACGCCTGCGCCGCCGCCGTCACTTGACCCAGGTGTTCAGCTGGATGATCGGCAGCAGCACCGCGAGCACGATCAGCATCACCACCACGCCCATCACCACGATCAGCAGCGGCTCGAGGATCGTCGCCAGCGCCAGCGCGCGGCGCTGGACCTCGTCGCCGAGCTGGCGCGCTGCGCGGTCGAGCATCTCGGGCAGCCGGCCGGTCTGCTCGCCCAGCCGCGCGAACATCGCCAGCAGCCCGGGCAGGCGCTTCTTCGCGGCCAGCGCCGAGCCCAGCGGCGCGCCTTCGCGCACCTGCACCAGCGCGTCCAGCGCGTCGGCGCGCAGCGCGCGGTTGGCCAGGGTCTCGGCCGCGGCCTGCAGCGCCTTCAGGATCGGCACCCCGGCGCCGGCCAGCATCGCCAGCGTGCCGGCGAAGCGCGCCGCGTTGTAGCCGCGCGCCAGCCGCCCGACCAGCGGCAGGTTCAGCAGCGCGGCGTCGCTGCGCTCGCGCAGCACCGGGTTGCGCCGGGCCAGCGCGAAGCCCGCGCCGGCGGCGACCAGCAGCCCCAGCAGCGCCCAGCCCCAGCTGCGCACGAAGCTGCTGAGCGCCAGCATCGCCACCGTCAGCGCCGGCAGCGCGCGCTGCGTGCTGGTGAACACCGACGCCACCTGCGGTACCACGTAGGTGACCAGGAAGATCACGATCACGATCGCGATCAGCGACACGATCGCCGGGTACAGCATCGCCCCCAGCAACTTCGCGCGCAGCGCCTGCCGCGCCTCCAGGTCGTCGGCCAGCTTGTCCAGCACGCGCGCGAGCGCGCCGCTCTGTTCGCCGGCGGCGACCACCGCGCAGTAGACCTCGCCGAACTCGCGCGGCGCCGCCGCCAGCGCGCGCGCGAACGGCGTGCCGGCGTTGACCTCGGCGCGCAGCTGCGCGACCAGCTCGCGCCGGCGCGGCTGCTCGGCCTCGTCGGCCAGCGCGGTCAGCGCCCGCTCCAGCGGCAGTCCGGCGCCGACCAGCCCGGCGAGCTGGCGCGTCCACACCGTCAGCGCGGCGGCGTCGAACGCGCGGCGGCTGAAGCGCGCCGCCATCGGCGCGTCGGCCGCGCTCGCGCGGCCGACCGGCATCACCGCCAGCGGCACCAGCGCCTGCGCGCGCAGCTGCGCGCGCGCGGCCTTCGGGTTGTCGGCCTCGATCAGCCCGGCGCTGGCCTTGCCGGCGGCGTCCAGCGCCTCGAACTTGTAGGCCGGCATCTCAGCACCGCCCGGTCGCGGCGAAGCCGCCGGGCGCCCCGGCGGCGGGCGGCGAACGCAGCGGGTGCGGGTGGCTCATCAGCCTACTTCCGGC
>CAZKCJ010000007.1:0-5608 GCA_964550885.1 uncultured Rubrivivax sp.
GTTCATGCGGTCTTGCCAGCGGCACAAAGCGGTCAACTGCCGGAAGTAGGGTCAGGGATGTTGCCGTCGCGGACGGATCGCTAGACTGGCGCAACCATCCACTTGCAAGATCGTCCATGTCCAGCATGCCACGCACCCTAGCCGCTGTGGTCGCGTCTGCGGCCTTCTGCACCACCGCTGGCGCTGCCACCTACACCAGCGAGGCAGCCTTCATCGGCGCTGCCGGCAGTGCCCACGCCGACCTGCCGGCCGCGCTGGCCGCCTCGGCTTCCTTCGGCGCGGCACCCTTCACCTTCAGCGCCGACCCGCGGCAGAGCTTCGTGATCGACAGCGGCACCTACGGCCAGCCGATCGGCGACGAGGACAACCTGCTGCTGAACGGCGTGGAGAGCCACACGCTGGTCTCGTCGATGCCGATCTACGCGTTCGGCTTCAAGATCTTCCAGCCGTCGAACGCGTCGCCGATCCCCGGCGCCGGCCAGGTCGCCTGCTACTACCCCTGCGACGCCGGCTCGTTCACGGTGTCGATGTCGCTCGGCGCAGCGCCGGTGGCGAGCTTCACGTTCACGCCGGCCTACGACACCGTCGAGTTCCACGGCTACGCCGGGACGGCGGCCTTCGACACCATCCGCATCAACGACGACGCGGGCACCATCGACGACGAGTACTTCGCGACCTACCGCTATGGGGTCGCGCCGGTGCCGGAGCCCGGAAGCTGGGCGCTGCTGCTGCTCGGCCTGGCCGCGGTCGGCGCGCTGACGCGCCCGCGACGCGCAGCCGCGGCCAACCCGCGCGAGCGCGCACCGGCCTGAGCGCCGCGCACCCGCGCCGGCTCAGGCGCGCGCGTACAGCGGCAGCACCGCGCCGCTGATCTCGAGGTTGGCCGGCGCGATCAGCTGCAGCACCGCCTCGGCCGCCGCTTCCGGCGCGAGCCACGCGGCAGGGTCGGCCTGCGGCATCGCGCGTCGGTTGGCGGCGGTGTCCAGCGTGGACGGCGCGATCGCGTTGACGAGGATGCGCTCGTCCTTAAGCTCTTCGGCCAGCGCCAGCGTGAGCGCGGTGACCGCCGCCTTGCTCACCGCGTAGGCCGCCATCCCCGCACCGCGGCGCGGCTCCAGGCCCGGCCGCGCCGACACGTTGACGATCCGGCCGCCATCGCCACTGCGGCGCAGCGCGCGCACCGCGGCGCGGCAGCACAGCAGCGTGGTCAGCGCGTTGAGTTCGATCAGGTGCAGGAAGTCGGCGCGCGACGTGTCGGTGATCGGCGCCATCGCGAAGCCGCCCGCCAGGTGGACCGACGCCCACAGCGCCGGCACTCCGGCATAGAAGCGCTCGACCGCCGCTTCGTCGCCGAGGTCCACGCCGCCGACCATCTTCAGCCGATCGTTCGCCGGCGCGGCCGGAATCGCCGCGCGGCTGGGCACGTGGCAGGTCGCGCCGGCGCGCAGCAGCCGGTCGACGACTGCAGTGCCCAGTGCGCCGGTGCCGCCGGTGACGACCACGTGGCGATCGGCGAGTTGCTGCTCCATCATCCCCTCCTCGTTCGCGCGCGCCGGCTGCTCGCCGCTGCGGCGCACGGCGAGGATAGCGGCCGGCGTTGCCTGCGCCGGCCGCTGGGGATCCGTGCGGTGTGCTTCCGGCCGCGCGCACGCATGCCGCGCTGCGACGTAGCCATCACCCGAAGCTCGCCGCAGGCGGCGCGCCGTCGTGCTCGAGCGCGAGCAGCCAGCGCTTGCGGTCGATGCCGCCGCCGTAGCCGGTCAGGCTGCCGTCGCTGCCGATCACGCGGTGGCAGGGCACGACCACGCTGACCTTGTTGCGGCCGTTGGCCGCCGCCACTGCGCGCACCGCGGACGGGCGGCCGATCTGCCGCGCCTGCTCGGCGTAGCTGCGCGTGCGGCCGTACGGGATCTCGAGCAGCGCGCGCCAGGCCTCGAGCTGGAACGGCGTGCCGACCAGGTCCAGCGGCAGCTCGAAGCGGCGGCGCCGGCCGGCGAAGTACTCGGCCAACTGCTCGCCGACGCGCGCGCTGAGCGCGCTCGCGCCCGGCCGTGCCGGCCCGCCGCGCGCCGCCTCGACCTGCGCGCACTCGGCCTGCAGCCCATGCGTGCCTTCGCTGAACTCGAGCAGGCACAGACCGGCGTCGGACAGCAGCGCGACCATCTCGCCGAGCGGCGTCGGGTAACTGTGACGGATCAGCGGCATCGCGGGCTGGGCAAGGGTGCGCGGGCCGTACAGGGTACCCGTTTTGGCGCGTGCCGGTGCCGCGGCGACGCGGTATTCGCGCAGCCAGCGAGCAGACCGCGACGCGCAGTCGCGGCGATTGTGCGCGCCGGCGCCGCCGCCGGCGTTCACTGCTGCCGCGACCGCGACGCGTGCACCGGCACCGAACACGACCGCGACCGCGACCACGACCACGATCGCTGCAGCCGCAGCACCGCGCGCGCTGCGAGCCGCTACCGCCGGCAGGCGCGCGCAGCTGCCTATACACTTCCGCGCGCTCGACGCCAACGAAGCAGCGCGCGACGGGTCGCCGCCGCGGTGGCCGCAAGCGCGCTGCGTGCGGCGTTTGCCGAGCACGGCGGTGCGCCGAAGACGCCCCGGAGGAGACATGCCAAAGAACAAGCCCATCGCGGCGGCCGACATCGCCGATCTCGGCCGCATCATCGACTGGCTAGCTGCGAACGGCCGGTTGGTGCGCGTGCGCAGCGAGGTCGACCCGGCGCACCAGCTCGCCGGCATCGCCGCGCGCTTCGAGCGCGGCCCGCGCGCGGTGCTGTTCGAGCGCGTCAAGGGCAGCGCGCATCCGGTCTTCACCGGGCTGTACTGGTCGCGCGAGCTGCTCGGTGCGCTCTTTGGCCGGCCGGCGGCGAGCCTGCCGCAGTACGTCGCCGAGTGCATCCGCGACTGGCAGCGCGAGCCGGTGGCGCCGCAGCTCGTGCGCAGCGCGCCGGTGAAGGAGGTGACCGAGAAGACGGTCGACCTCGCGCTGCTGCCGGTGCCAACGCACGCCGAGCTCGACGGCGGCCCGTACTTCGACGCCGGCGTCGTGATCACGAAGGACCCCGAGACAGGAGTGCGCAACACCTCGATCCAGCGCTTCCAGGTGATCGCTGCCGACCAGCTCGCGATCAACATCGACGCCGGCCGCCACCTCGAGCTGTGTCTGGCGAAGGCGGCGCAGCGTCAGCAGCCGCTGCCGTTCACGCTCAACGTCGGCGTGGGCCCGGGGCTGCACTTCGCGGCGGCCGCGCCGGCCGAGGCCGCGCCCTTCGGCAGCGACGAGCTCGGCATCGCGAGCCGCTTCCACGGCAAGCCGCTGCGGCTCGCGGCCGGCACGCTGTCGGACGTCGAGCTGGTCGCCGACGCGATGTTCGCGCTCGAGTGCGAGATGGTTCCGGGCGAGCTGCACGCCGAAGGGCCGTTCGCCGAGGTCACCGGCTACTACGCGACGGTCGCGCCGCGCCCGCTGGTGCGCGTGAAGCGCATCCACCGTCGCCGCCAGCCGGTGTTCCAGACGATCATCTCGGGCGGCGAGGTCTTCAACTCGGTCGGCCTGCTCGGCGAGGCCAACGTGCTCGCGCTGCTGCAAAAGCAGGTGCCGGGTGTGACCGACGTCTACTTCTCGCACGGCGGCTGCGGCTTCTACCACGCGGTGGTGCAGATCGCGCAGAAGCGCGCCGGCTGGTCCAAGCAGGCGCTGATGGCGGCGTTCGCCGCGTTCCCGCCGCTGAAGATGGTGACGGTGGTCGACGACGACGTCGACATCCGCGACCCGGCCGACGTCGAGTGGGCGATGGCGACGCGGCTCGACCCGGCGCACGGCATCGTCGTCGTCGACCGCGTCTTCGGCCACGGGCTGAACCCCTCGTTCCCCGACTACCTCGGCGCGAAGGTCGGCTTCGACGCGACCCGCCCACACCCGCACACGCCCGCGTTCACGCGGGCCAGGATCAAGCCCGCGGCGCTCGACGGCGTCGACCTCGTCGTGCCCGAGATCCGCGCCTGAACTCCGCCCCCGAACCCGCCGCGCGGCCGGTCGCACGCGCATCGAACCACCAGGAGACCCCATGAAACGCCGCACCACCCTCGCCGCCGCCGCCGCCGTCGCCACCGGCTTCGCCGCGCTGCCGCGAACCGCAGCCGCCGCCGACATCACGCTGACCTACGCGTTCTTCGCGCCGGCAAAGACCTTCCCCGGCGTGCAGATGAACCACTGGGCCGAGCAGCTCGCGAAGCGCACCAACGGCAAGGTCGCGGTCAAGACCTTCCCCGGCGGCACGCTGCTGAGCGCCAAGGAGATGTACGACGGCGTCACGAAGGGCGTCGCCGACATCGGCCTGGGTTCGCCGTCGTACGACCCCGGGCGCTTCCCGCTGACCTCGGGCGTCGCGCTGCCGGTGGGCTTCACGAACGCGGTGCAGGCCAGCCGCACGCTGTGGGCGCTGACCAAGGAGTTCAAGCCCAAGGAGTACGCGGGCTTCAAGGTGATCGCGATGTTCACCGGCGAGCCCGGCTACATCCAGACCAAGACGCCGGTGCGCAGCCTCGCCGACCTCGAAGGCATGAAGCTGCGCGCCGCCGGCAGCGGCGTGCCGGTGCTCAAGGCGCTCGGCGCGGCGCCGATCGGGATGGCGATGCCCGAGGTGCCGCAGGCGGTGACGACCGGCGTGATCGCCGGCACGATGACCTCGCGCGACGTGCTGCAGGACTTCAAGCTCGCCGAGATGCTGAAGTACGTGACCGACTACCCGACGGTCGTCGTGACCTTCGCCGCGGTGATGGACCAGAAGAAGTTCGACCAGCTGCCGCCCGACGTGAAGAAGGTGATCGACGAGCTCGCCGACGAGATGCCGGCCTGGACCGGCACCTACCACGACCGCGAGAACATCGCGTCGGCGATGGCCTGGGCACAGAAGGAGCACAAGCTGCAGCTGGTCGAACTCGCTCCGGGCGAGAAGCCGCGCTGGGACGCCAGGCTCAAGCCGATGGAAGACGAGTGGGTCAAGGAGATGGCGGCCAAGGGGCTGCCGGCCGCGGCCTACCTGAAGCGGCTGCACGAGCTGCGCGACCAGTTCGCGAAGAGCTGATGGCGGCCGCAGGCGGGGACGGCGGCAGCGCGCCGGGCGCGCTGCTGCGCGGGCTGGAGCGGCTGAGCGCGTGGGTCAACGGCGTGCTGGTCGGGGCGGCGGCGCTGATGCTCGCCGCGATGATGCTGTTCGCGGTGCTCGACATGGTCGCGCGCGGCTTCGGCTTCACGATCGCCGGGTCGTATGAGGTGATCGGCTGGATGTCGGCGGCGGCGATTGCGCTCGCGCTCGGCGCGGTCCAGCGCGAGCACGGCCACGTCGCGATGGACCTGTTCGTCGCGCGGCTCGGTGCGCGCAGCCGCACGTGGGTCGAGGCGGCGATGACCGCGCTCGCGCTCGCGCTGTTCGCCGCGCTTGCCTACTACGTGCTGCGCTACGCGGTCACGCTGCACGCGACCGGATCGAAGTCCGAGACCCTGCAGGTGATCGTCTACCCGTGGGTCTACGTCGTCGGCGCGGGCTGCGCGGGGCTCGCGCTCGCGCTGCTGGTCGACCTGCTGCGCGCGCTGCGGGCGCTG
>CAZKCJ010000007.1:5618-17027 GCA_964550885.1 uncultured Rubrivivax sp.
CGGCGGGGGGCTGACGATGGACGCCTCGCTCGTCGCCGTGATCGGCCTCGTGCTGATGGGCCTGCTGATGCTGCTGGGCATGCCGATCTCGTTCACGATGCTCGTCGCCGGCGTCCTCGGCAACGCGTATCTGCTGTCGACCGACGCCGCGACCCACATGCTCGCGACCAACGTGTGGGAGCAGTTCTCGTCCTACGGGCTGTCGGTGATCCCGCTGTTCGTGCTGATGGGCCAGTTCGCTTACCGCGCCGGCACCACCGAGCGGCTCTACGACGCCGCCTACAAGTGGGTCGGCCGGCTGCCCGGCGGGCTGGCCGGCACGACGATCGCCGCGAGCGCCGGCTTCTCGGCGATCTGCGGCTCGAACTCGGCGACGACCGCGACGATGGGAACGATCGCGATGCCCGAGATGCGCCGCTACGGCTACGACCCGGCGCTGTCGACCGGCGCGATCGCGGTCGGCGGCACGCTCGGCGTCGTGATCCCGCCGAGCGTGGTGCTGATCGTGATCGCGGTGCAGACCGAGCAGTCGCTGCTGCGGCTGTTCGTCGCCGCCGTCATTCCGGGGCTGATCCTCGCCGCGCTCTTCCTCGGCACGATCGCGTGGATGTGCATGCGCAACCCGGCGCTCGGTCCGCTCGGGCCGAAGACGAGTTGGGGCGAGAAGCTGCGCGCGCTGACCGGCGTGATCGAGGCGCTCGCGCTCTTCAGCCTCGTGATCGGCGGCCTGTACCTCGGCTGGTTCACGCCGACCGAGGCCGGCGCGGCCGGCGCCTTCGGCGCGCTCGCGATCGGGCTGCTGCAGCGCAGCCTCGACTTCAAGGGGATCGTGCTGTCGATCGTCGAGAGCGTGCGCATCTCGGCGATGGTCGTGCTGCTGATCGCCGGCGCGGTGCTGTTCGGCCGCTTCCTGACGGTGTCGCGCCTGCCCTTCGAGCTGGCCGAGTGGGCCGCGGCGCTGCCGGTGCCGCCGGTGGTGATCCTGCTCGTCGTGCTCGCGATCTACATCGTCGGCGGCATGCTGATGGACGCGCTCGGCTTCCTCGTGGTGACGATCCCGATCTTCTTCCCGCTCGGCATCGCGCTCGGCTACGACCCGGTGTGGTACACGGTGATCCTGACGATCATCACCACGATGGGCGCGGTGACGCCGCCGGTGGGCGTGAACGTCTTCATCGTGCACGGCCTCGCGCCCGAGGTGCCGGTGCACACGATCTTTCGCGGGGTGATGTACTTCATGCTCGCGTACGCGCTGTGTGTGCTGCTGATGTGGGTGTTTCCGGTCACTGTAGTCGGGCTGCCGAACTGGATGCTGGGGCCGGGGTGAGTCGCGCCGCGGGTACGGACTGTGATCGGCCGATGACGCGATGCGCGCGCAACTGCAGATCCGCGCGCACGAACCTCTGCCAGCCGGCGCGCAGGTTGTCCGCCCGAAGCCCGATGAGCCAGACGTCTGCTGACGCTGCCTGCAATCATCGATTCACCGGGCCGCTGTGCGCCAAGGCGCACCGCACACACTGACCTCGGCCGAACCATCCAGGCGCAGCGCCGCCATGGCTGCACTCTGTCGTCGGACGAGGCGACAGGCAGTAGCGAGTTGCCCTTCCACGCGAAGCAAGTGAAGCGGCCAGTCGGCAGATCCTCACTGCACGAGCGGCGACCCGGTTGCCGGTCGGGTTAGCAGTGCGCGCCCGGGCCTGCCGATGTGGACGGCGCGCTCGGCGCTGCCTTCACCGAACAGGTCACCCGTTGCGGGACGGTGATCGCATCCACACCGGCAGTCCACTCAAAGCATCGGCGACAGGCCCGACGAGCTCGCGGCGACGGACCAATCGGATCTTCGGGGAAACACCGATTCGCGAACGCCGCTTTGGCGTTCCAATAAGTTGACTCACAACGAAAAATTTCCTTCCACTTTGCTTCCCACCGGCACCTGCCTGCGAACCATGACGCTCGATCCCGCTGGCCACACGGTTGCCTGCCGCCTGCTCACCGGCCTCGCGGCGCGCGGGCTGATGACCTTCTACGCCAATGCCGGAACCGACTTCGCGCCGTTGATCGAAGCTCACGTGCGTGCGCGTGAGGCCGGCCTGCGCGTCCCGCGTTTCGTCAACGTGCCGCATGAACAGGTGGCGGTGACGATCGCGCACGGTGCACACCTGGTGGACGGGGCGCCGCAAGTGGTCGGCGTGCACCATACCGTCGGCACGGCCAACGCAGTGTCGGCAGTCATGACGGCTGCGCGCGAGCGCGTGCCGCTGCTGCTGCTCGCCGGACGCGCGCCCTCCACCGAGAGTGGCAGCATCGGTTCGCGAGATGTCGTGGTCCACTGGGGTACCGACACCTTTGATCAGGGCGGCATGCTTCGTGAGTATCTCAAATGGGACCACGAGCTGCGCGTCGGACAGGACGTCGACGCAGTCCTCGATCGTGCGCTGGACATCGCGTTAACCGAGCCGCGGGGGCCGGTGTACCTGACCCTGCCACGAGAAGTGTTGGTCGAACCGGCTGCGCCTTCGGTCGACGGTCGCAGCCGCGTCGGCGCCGCCACGCCGAAGCCCGACGACGCCGCCGTGGAGCAGCTGGCCGACTGGCTCCAGGCCTCCGGGCGCCCGGTGATCGTCACGTCGTCCGCGGGGCGCGATCCGGGCCTGTGCGCGGCGCTGGCCGCGATCGCCGAGCTCGCGGCAGTGCCGGTAGTGGAGCACTACCCGCGTGCGGTCAACCTGCCGGGAAACCATCCAATGCACGCTGGCTTCGACCCGGCGCCGTGGGTGGCGCAAGCCGACCTGGTGATCGCGCTCGACTGCGAAGTCCCGTGGCTGCCGCGAACGACGAGCCTGGCCGCGGGGGCGAGAGTCGTCCACGTCGGCGTGGATCCCCTGTACACGCGCATCCCGATGCGCGGCTTTCCGGTCGACGCCGCGATCGTCTGCAAGCCGCTGGCCGCGTTGCAGGCCCTGCACGCCGTCCTCCGACGGCGGGGCAGCGTCGACACGCCGGCTAGCCAGCGGCGCCGCGCCGACGCGCAGACGCGCAGACAGCAGCGCGACGCGGCACTGGCTGTCCAGCGTGCAGCGCCGGCGCAGCAAGGAGTGATCGATCCGGGCTGGCTGGCCGTGTGCCTGCGCGAGATCCTGGACGACGATTGCATCGTCCTCAACGAGTACGGTTTGCCCCTCGCACCCATGGGCTTCCGCGGACCGGGTCAGTTCTTCGGTGCCGGCATCTCGGGTGCCCTCGGTTGGACCCTACCGGCCGCACTCGGGGCGCAGCTGGCGGCGCCCGACAAGACGATCGTTGCGGTCGTTGGTGACGGCTCCTATCTGTTCGGCAACCCCGTCGTCTGCCACTACCTGGCCGCGGCAGAGCAGCTGCCAGTACTGGCGATCGTGTTGAACAACGGCGGATACGCGGCGGTACGACGTGCAGTCGAGGTCGTCTATCCCGACGGCGCCGCGGCACGCGAAGCGTCGCTCGGACTCGCAACCTTCCACCCGGTGCCGCGCTACGACGGGGTCGCCGCGGCCTGCGGCGCGCGGGCCGAACGCGTAGAGCTGCCTCAGGCGCTGCCGGAGCGGCTGCGCGCGGCCCTGGACAGCGTGCGCACGCAGCGGCGACACGTGCTGCTCGACGTCCTCTGCAGCGCCTAGTCCCGTCCGTTTTTTCTGGCGATCCATCGGTCCCGTTCGAGGAGAAGAGCCATGCCCGAACCCCTCCGGCTGCAGCCCAACACCCGCATGAGCCAGGTCGTGGTGCATGGCGGCATCGCCTACCTGTCCGGGCAGGTACCGCCTGGCTTTCTCGACGGGTGTCCTCCGGTCCACGAACAGACCCGACAGATCCTCGAGCGCATCGACGAACTGCTGGCTGCAGCCGGCACGAACAAGACGCGGCTGCTGACGGCCCAGGTGTTGCTGGCTGACGTCTCCGAGTTCGACGAGATGAACGCGGTGTGGGAACGATGGATCGACCCTGCCAACCCACCCGCGCGCACCACTTGCGGCACCGTGCTTGCCCACCCCAACGTGCGGGTCGAGATCACCGTCAGCGCGGCGCTCTGATCCCTTCCGCCCCTTCTCTAGCAGTTGACGAGGAGCCGACCATGCCATCGCTTTCCCGGATCCTGCTGTGCGGCCTGCTTGCAGGCGCCGCACAGATTGCCGCCGCACAGGCGCTGCCGACGATCAAGGTTGCCTTCAATGCCCCCGGGGACGAGGCCAAGCTGCTGGTGCGGGCGCACCCCGAGGCCTTCCCGGCGATTGGCCGCGACTACCGGATCGAATGGGTGCAGCTGCAGGGGACCGCGACCGTGTCCCAGGCCCTGCTCGCCGGCACTGTCGATTGCGGCATCAGCGCGCCGCTGACGCTCGCGCAGGCGATCGTCGGTGCGGGCATGCAACCGATCCTGGTGGGCGCGACCAACGGCGAATCCCCACAGTCGTTCACGAGCTACTGGGTGGTCAAGGCGGAATCGGCGATCAAGACGCCGAAAGACCTGAAGGACAAGACCGTTGCCGTGAACACGATCGGCTCGCAGATGGATGCCTTCACCCGCATCTGGCTCAAGAACAACGGGCTGGATCCGGAGCGTGACGTAAAGATCGCCGAGGTGCCCTACCCGCTAGGCGAGGCGGCCCTGCGACAGGGTCGTGTCGACGCCGCGGTGCTGGTCCAGCCCTTCGCCTCCAAGGCCGAGCAGACCGGCGGCTTGCGTCGGCTGGGCGCGCTGCGCGACGTGCAGCCTCAGCTCCTGAACCTGATCGAGGTCTGCCGCAAGGCCTTCGTCGATCAGCATCCGAAGGTTGCCGCACAGTACGCGCGCGATTTCGCGGCCGCCTCGGCGCGCTTCTCGGCCGACCACGCTGCGTCAATCGCGCTGATCGCCGAGACGCTCAAGGTTCCGGTACCCGTGTTGAAGGGTTTCATGTTCACCGCCAACGACTTCCAGCGCTATCCGGATGGCGCGATCGACCTGTCGGTGGTGCAGCGTAGCTTCGACCTGTTCCACGAGAACGGCATGCTGCCGCGCAAGCTAGACGTGCACGACTACGTGCGCGCCGGCGTGACGCTAGGCGCAGCACCCCGCCAGAAGTAGATTGTCCGGCTCGGCAGATCCTCGCACCTGCAGCGCCATGTTGCACGCGGGCAGTAACTCCGGCGCGGGCGCCGCGTTGGCGCTGCGCGGGCTCGCTAAGCGCTTTCCGACGGCCCGCGGCGAGTTCACCGCGCTCGAGGGCATCGACCTGACGGTCGCCCCGGGGGAGTTCGTCTCGATCCTCGGACCCAGCGGCTGCGGCAAGAGCACGCTGCTGTACATGATCGGCGGCTTCATCCCGCCGAGCGCCGGTAGCATCCACACGAGCGGCGCACCGATGACCGGCCCGGGGCGCGACCGCGGAATCGTGTTCCAGGACGCGTCGCTGTTCCCGTGGCTCACCGTCGCCGACAACATCGCCTACGGCCTGCGCGAAGGTGGACTGTCGCGCGCGGCGATCCGCGACAAGGTGGCCGCGATGCTGTCGCTGGTGCATCTCGACGGCTTCGCCGACTTCCGCCCCGGGCAGCTGTCGGGCGGCATGCGCCAGCGGGTGGCGATCGCCCGTACGCTCGCGTACGAGCCGGCGATTCTGCTGATGGACGAGCCGTTCGGCGCGCTCGACGCCTACACCCGCACGGTCCTGCAGGACGAGTTGCTGACCCTATGGGACCGCAGCCGCAAGACCGTGGTGTTCGTGACTCACGGCGTTGACGAGGCGGTCTACCTGTCGGACCGGGTCGTGCTGATGAGCCGATCGCCGGGCCGCGTGCACAGCGAAGTTCGGATCGACCTGCCGCGCCCACGCGTACGCAGCGAGTTGCTGCGTTCTCCGGTCTACCAGGAGCACGTGATCACGCTCGGCGAGGCGATGATGCGCATGCACGACGATGCCTGAAGCCGCAGCCGGCGCACCAGCGCGGTTGGCCGGCGTCCACCTCGCGACCATCACGGCGTTGTTCGTCGCCTGGCAGTTGGTGGCGGTGGCGGTGCACGCCGACTACCTGCCCGGACCGTCAGTGGTCCTGCCGCGACTGGCGTCATTGCTGGCCGACCCGTCGCTTTGGGGCGCGCTGGCGGCGAGCCTGCGGCGACTCACGATCGCCTTCGTGGTGGCGGTCGCGTGCGGCATCGCGCTCGGCCTGGTGATCGGCCGCTCGGCGCTCGCGCGCACGCTGATCGAGCCGTTGCTGGCGCTGAGCTACCCGATTCCCAAGGCGGCGGTGCTGCCGATCGTCATGCTGTGGTTCGGCGCCGGAGACGTATCCCAGGTCTTCGTGATCGCCACCACGGCGACACTGCCGGTCATCTACCACACCGCCGACGGCGCCAGGCGCGTCGATGAGCGGCTGATGTGGGCAGCGGCGTCGATGGGCAGCCGGCCGCTGCGCCAGCTCGTGCGCATCGTCCTGCCGGGCACCCTGCCGGAGATCGCCGCAGGCTGTCGCACTGGCGTCGTGATGGCGCTGATCGTGATGGTCACCGCCGAGATGATCTCGCGACAGGACGGCATCGGCAGCCTGCTGTTCGTGCGCTTCGACATGGGTCAGAACGTCGACATGTACGCGCTGATCGTTCTCCTCGGCCTCGTCGGGCTTGCGCTGGACACCGCGTTCGACCTGCTTCGCCGCCGTCTGACCCGCTGGGCCGACACACGATGAGCCCGGGCATGGGGTCCCGTTCGGTTGGTGCCTCCAGCGTCGTGCGCTGCAGACGGAACGTGCGATGACTACGACCGTCGAGCCGACGGTAGCGCGCTGGCTCGGCGTGCTGCCGGTGCTCGTGCTGCTGCTGGCCTGGGAAGCGGTCTGTCGCATCGGCGGGATCTCGCCAGCCCTGTTGCCGGCGCCGACAGTGATTGCGGGGCGCGCGGTGGTCCTCTTCGGAGACCCCGACTTCCTGCTCGAAGTGGGGATCACGATGCGCCGCCTGGCTGCAGGCTTCGTACTTGCATTGATCGTCGGCGCGACCCTGGGGATCGCGGCAAGCCTCTGGCGGGCAACGGCCCAGGCACTGACGACCTTGATCGGCGTGCTTGCGCCGTTGCCCAAGATCGCGCTGTATCCGGCACTGCTGCTGACACTGGGCTTTGCGGACGCCTCGAAGATTGCACTGGTGTTCGCCGACGCTGTGTTCCCGGTGCTGATCGCCACCTTTCAGGCGGTACGCCTGGTCAACCCGCGGCTGCTGTGGTCGGCGGCCGCGATGGGAAGTTCGCCTGCCCGCTCGTTGATCCGCGTGGTGCTGCCGGCCTGCCTGCCGGCAATCGTCACCGGCGCCCGGGTTGCAGCCGTGATCGCCTGCATCGTCGTGCTTCTGTCCGAGATGCTCGCGTCCACGGACGGGCTCGGCCATGTGCTGGTGGCGGCATCCCGAAGCTTTCGCACCGCGGACATGTTCGTGCCAGTGATGATCATGTCGCTCACCGGTTTTGCGCTCGACAAGGCACTCGGGGTGGTGGCGCGCAAGGTGGCCCACGCCTGACGGCACGCGGCGAGAATCGCGGTATGGACAACGCAGAAGCCACCGATCCGCCACGCCCGAAGCGCCGCGCGCGCCGTGCTGCGCTGCCATTCGCGGTGCCAGCCTACCCGCAGCCGGCGACGCGCATGGTCGAGCAAATGAGCGCCGAGATCTTCAAGGGACACTTCTTCGACGAGTACCTCGCAGCACTGCTGGCACGTGCGAGCGCGGCGGTGTCGGCGGAGTTCAACGAGGACGTCACGCGTACGGGCTTGCCCGTGCTGCACTGGCGCGTGCTCGCGACCCTGCATGACTCCGACGGCATGACGATGTCGCACATCGCCGAACTGACCCTGATTCCACCGTCGACGCTCACGCGTCTGGTGCAGCGCCTGGAGCGCGCAGGGCTCTTGCGCAGCGAACGCGATCCCCGGGATCGGCGCAATACACGCGTCTACATCGAGCAGGCGGGACGCGAGCGCGTGGTCGGTCTGATCAGGATGGCCAAGGAGCGCCAGCGCGTGCTGCTCGACGGGATCGACTCGCAAGCTCTGCAGGCGTCGTTGCGACATCTGATCGCGTTCTGTGCGGCCAGACGTCGCAAGCGCACGCTGATGACATGACCCGCGCCGCTGTGAACTCGCGCTCAAATGGCTGCAGCCTGCTGCCGCCAGCACGCCGGCGATGCGGCGGCATCGGGCCGAGGCTTCAAGTCTGGCCCTCGCTGAGAGCCGGGCTGCGGTGCGCCGGTATGGTACTGCCCCGCCCTGCGCACGCTGCAGTGCGGACGCGTTCTGATCCGGTCGCACCCGCCCACTCTGCGTGCACGCGAGTGCGAACCGTTCTGGCGTGCGCTGGTCCTGACCGTGATCACGACGATGGGCGCGGTGACGCCGCCGGTGGGCGTCAACGTCTTCATCGTCCACGGCCTCGCGCCCGAGGTGCCGGTGCACACGATCTTTCGCGGGGTGATGTACTTCATGCTCGCGTACGCGCTGTGCGTGCTGCTGATGTGGGTGTTTCCGGTCACCGTGGTCGGGCTGCCGAACTGGATGCTGGGGCCAGGGTGAGCCGCGCCGCCGGCACGGGCGGCTTGCAGTTGAAGAGGGAGTGAAGCGCATGCGTATCGCAGTCCTGGGCGGCGGCAACGGCTCGCACGCCGCCGCCGCCGATCTGTCGGAGCAGGGTCACGAGGTGCGCCTGTGGCGGCGCGACGCGGCCAAGCTCACGCCGCTGGCGCAGGCGCGGCGGCTGACGCTGCGCGACGCCGCAGGCCGGCGCGAGGTCGCCATCGCCAGCGTGACCGCAGAGCTGGGCGCGGCGGTGCGCGGCGCCGAGCTGATCCTGATCCCGACGCCGGCCTTCGCGCAGGACGAGATCGCGCGCGCGCTCGCGCCGCACCTCGCCGACGGCCAGGTCGTCTTCCTGCCGCCGGGCAGCTTCGGCAGCGTCGCGATGATGCAGGTGCTGCGCCGCGCCGGCTGCCGCGCCGACCTCGCCTTCGCCGAGACCGGCACGCTGCCCTGGCTCGCGCGCATGCATGGGCCGACCGAAGTCGCGATCACGATCCGCGCGCTGCGGCTGCCGACCGGCGTTTACCCGGCGCGCCTGGGCGCGCGCGCGTTCCCGATCCTGCGCGCCGCGTTCCCCGCGGTCGAGCCGATCGAGGACGCGCTCGCCGGCGCGCTGATGAACGCCGGCCCGATCATCCACCCGCCGCTGATCCTGATGAACGCCGGGCCGCTCGAGCACTTCGAGCGCTGGGACATCCACAACGAAGGCACGCAGCCGGCTATCCGGCGCGTGACGAACGCGCTCGACGCCGAACGCATCGCGGTGCGCGAGGCGCTCGGCTATCGCGGCGAGCACTTCCCGTTGCGCGACCACTACGAGAACGACCGCTGGATGTACGGCGACGCGCACCAGCGGCTGACCGACAGCGGCGACTGGCGCGAGCACATCGTGCTGACCGAGCACCGCTACATGACCGAGGACGTCCACTATGGCCTCGCGTTCCTCGTCTCGGTCGCCGACTGGGCGGGCGTCGCCGCTCCGGTCGCGCACGGGCTGCTCGCGATCGCGTCGGCGGTCTGCGGCAGCGACCTGCGCGCCGGCCCGCGCACGCTCGAGCGGCTCGGCCTCGCTGCGCTCGACCGCGCGGCGCTGCGCCGGCTGCTCGACGAAGGGGCGCCGGCGTGACGGTCGTCGCCGCGCTCGGCGCCGGCCGCATGGGGCGCGGCATCGCGCACGCCTTCGCCTACGCCGGCCACGAGGTCTGGCTGATCGACGCGAAGGCGCGCGCGGCCGACGCCGCGCACGCGCTGCACGCCGACGCGCGGCGCGAGATCGACGCGAGCCTCGCCGCACTGGCGGGCCTCGGCGTGTTCGACGCGGCGCTGATCCCGGCGATGCTCGCGCGCGTGCACTTCGCAGCGCGCGCCGACGCGCCAGCGGTGCTCGCGCGCACCGACGTGCTGTTCGAAGGCGTTCCCGAGGTGCTCGACGCCAAGCGCGACGCCTTCGCGTTCGCCTGCGCGCACCTGCGGCCGGATGCGCTGATCGCGTCGACGACGTCGACGATGCTGTCGACCGAGCTCGCCGCCCTCGTCGCGCGGCCGCAGCGCTTCCTGAACGCGCACTGGCTGAACCCGGCCTACCTGATCCCGCTCGTCGAAGTCTCGCCGCACCCGGGCACCGCGGCCGAAGCGACGCAGCGCTTGTGCGCGCTGCTCGAAGCGATCGGCAAGAAGCCGGTGCTGTGCCAGGCCGCGCCCGGCTACATCGTGCCGCGGCTGCAGGCGCTGGTGATGAACGAGGCGGCGCGGATGGTCGAGCAGGGCGTCGCGACGCCCGAGGACATCGACCGCGCGGTGCGCTACGGCTTCGGCCCGCGCTTCGCGAGCATGGGCGTCGTCGAGTTCATCGACTTCGGCGGCCTGGACATCCTGTACTACGCGAGCCACTACCTCGCGAAGGCGCTCGCCGATCCGCGCCACGCGCCGCCGGCGATCGTCGACCGCTACATGGCCGAAGGCCGCGCCGGGCTGCGCGCCGGCCGCGGCTTCTTCGACTGGACGCAGGTCGACGCCGGCAGCTACCGGCAGGACGTGATGCGCCGGCAGCTGACGCTGCTGCAACTGCTCGAGCTGGTGCCGGCGCCGGCAGATGCCAGCGTCGGCAGCGACGAGCCGGCAAGCGCGAAGCCGCCGCGCTGAGCCCGTGCAGCTGCAGACCCGCCGCGCGCGCCGCGCTCGACCTTGCGCGTCAGCAGCGCAGCGCGGTCGACCCTGAGCCCGGCGGCGCGCTCAGCCCGGCGGCAATGGGTTCGCCGCGGCGGCCTCGCCCGCAGGCGAAGCGGCGCGCCGCCAGGCCATCGCCTCGCCCATCCGGATCGCCGTGCCCGGCGCCCAGTGCGGCGCGAACTGCAGCGGGCTCGGCGGCAGCAGCAGGATCACGGTCGAGCCGAGCTGGAAGCGGCCGAGCTCGGCGCCCTGCGCGAGCTCGACCGGCTGCGCGTCGTAGCGCCACTCGCGCAGCCGCCCGGGGCGCGGCGGGTTGACCACGCCGTGCCACACGGTCGCGATGCTGCCGACCACGGTCGCGCCGACCAGCACCAGCACGAAGGGGCCGGCCTCGCCTTCGAACTCGCAGACCACGCGCTCGTTGCGCGCAAACAGCTGCGGCACGCCGCGCACCGTTTGCGGGTTGACCGAGAACAGCGCACCGGGCACGTGCACCATCCGCCGCAGCCGGCCGGCGCAGGGCATGTGGATGCGGTGGTAGTCCTTCGGGCTCAGGTACAGCGTCGCGAACCAGCCGCCGGCAAAGCGCGCCGCCATGTCCGCGTCGCCGCCGAGCAGCACGGCGGCTGCATACGTGTGGCCCGTGGCCTGGATCAGCTGCCCGCC
>CAZKCJ010000007.1:17037-23781 GCA_964550885.1 uncultured Rubrivivax sp.
GACCGGGCAGACGAGATCGGCCGCAGCCAGCGGCCGCGCACCGGGCTTGAGCGCGCGCGTGAAGAAGTCGTTGAAGCTGCGGTACGCGCCCGGATCGGGCTCGGCCGCCTCGTCCATCTCGACGCGGTAGCGCGCAATGAACCAGCGGATCACCCGTGTCGTCGCCGCGCCGTGCGGCGCCCCGGCCAGCCGGCCGAGCAGTCGGGTCAGCAGGTGCTTGGGCAACAGGTACTGCCACAGCACGGCGGCACGATCGACGAGCATCGGGGCAGCGGGCGCAGGCCCGCGACGGGCGCAAAGGGCGGCGATTCTATCGGCCGCACCCGGCGCGCGCCGCAGCGCGGTCGTGCCCGCGCCGTGGCGCCGTGGCACGGCGCTGCGCCCCGCGCGCGCTGCCGCAGCGGCGCTGCAGCGGGCCGGGCGTGCACCGATGCGCTCCCTAGAATCGACCGCGTGGAGCCAGCATCGCCCCGCGCGCCTGCGGACGCCGCCACCGAGCTGCCGCTCGCCGGGCTGCGCGTGCTCGAGTTCACCCACATGGTGATGGGGCCGACCTGCGGCATGGTGCTCGCCGACCTCGGCGCCGAGGTGATCAAGATCGAGCCGCCCGGCGGCGACAAGACCCGGCGGCTGCTGGGCGTGGGCGCCGGCTTCTTCGCGACCTTCAACCGCAACAAGAAGAGCCTCGCGCTCGATCCGAAGGATCCGCGCGGCCAGCGGATCGTGCTCGAGCTGGTCGCCAGCGCCGACGTGTTCAGCGAGAACTTCAAGGACGGCACGATGGCCCGACTGGGCCTGGACGCGACGACACTGACGCAGGCCAACCCGCGGCTGATCCACGTGTCGCACAAGGGCTTCCTGCCGGGCCCCTACGACCACCGCACCGCGCTCGACGAGGTGGTGCAGATGATGGGCGGGCTCGCGTACATGACCGGGCCCGAAGGCCGGCCGCTGCGCGCCGGCGCCAGCGTCAACGACATCATGGGCGGCATGTTCGGCGCGATCGGCGTGCTCGCCGCGCTGGCCGAGCGCGCGCGCACCGGTCGCGGCCGGCGCGTCGGCAGCGCGCTGTTCGAGAACACCGTGCTGCTGATGGCCTCGCACATGATGCAGCAGGCGGTCACCGGCCAGCCGCCGGCGCCGATGCCCAGCCGGATCTCGCCGTGGGCGATCTACGACGTGTTCAGCGTGCGCGACGGCGCGCAGATCTTCCTCGCGGTCGTGTCGGACACCCAGTGGCGGCCCTTCTGCCGCGCGTTTGGCTTCGACGACCTCGCCGCCGACGAGCGGCTGGCGACCAACAACCTGCGGGTGCAGGCGCGCGCGTGGCTGCTACCGCTGCTGCGCGAGCGGCTGGCCGGGCGCAGCGCCGCCGAAATCAGCGCGGTGTTCGAGCGCGAAGGGTTGCCGTTCGCGCCGATCACCCGGCCGCAGGATCTGTTCGACGACCCGCACCTGAACGCCACCGGCGGCCTCGCGCCGCTGCACGTGCCGGCCGACGCCAGCGCCGCCGCGCGCGCCTTCGACACCCGCAGCGCGCTGCTGCCGCTGACCCTGGACGACCGGCGGCTGCCGCTGCGCAGCGGCCCGCCGGCGCTGGGCGCGCACACGCGCGAGCTGCTGGGCGCGCTCGGCTACGACCAGGCCGCGATCGCCGACTTGGTCGCTGCCGGCGTGGTCGGCGTATCCGACTGAGCACGCGGCGGCGCCGGGATCGGCCCGGGTGGCTGCGTCGCAGCCGGTTGCCGGCGGCCGTCGCCGGCCCAGCTGCGTGCCGCGGCCGCGGCGATCAGCCGGGCTCGTCGGCGGTGCCCCGCGCCAGGCTGCCGATCACCGCCAGCGCGGCCTCGAGCAGCGCCATGCCCGGCGCGATCGCCAGCTGCGCCTCCTCGCACAGCGCGGCCAGGTCCTGCGCCGACGGGGCGTCGTCGCCGTGGACGACGATGTCGCGCTGCAGCCGCGGCAGCCTTGCAAGCACGCTGCCGTCGGCGCGCTCGTGCAGCTCGATCGCGGCCTGGCCGCTGCGGTTGTAGGTCTGGATCGCGTCGATCAGGTTCATGGGGGGTCGGCCTTGCGAAGCGCGCATTTTTACCCAGAGCGGCCGCCGGCCGGCGCGCGGCAGCCGCACGACTTTTTTCACGCTGCCGTCACGCGGGGCGACGGATCCGGGCGGCTGGCACGTTCAAGGGCGGTCGTGCGCAGTTGCACGGCGCCCTCAACCGGACGAAAGCGAGTCGAAGCATGCGTATCCTCCAAGCCACCGCCGTCACCTTGTGCCTGGCCGCCGGCGCGGCGCTGCCCGCGTCGGCGGCGGGCGTCAATCACCGCCAGGAGCTGCAGCGCAACCGGATCGTGCAGGGCTGGAACGCGGGCGAACTCACCCGCGGCGAAGCGCTCGGGATCGGCCGCCAGCAGCAGCGGATCGCCTGCACCGAGGCGCGGATGCGCGCCGACGGCGGCGGCCTCAACCGCTTCGAGCGGGTGCGGCTGCACGAGATGCAGGACCACGCCAGCACCAACATCTATGCGAAGAAGCACAACGAACGCGAGCGCTGAAGCCGGCCGCAGCGCCGGCTGGCCACGGTCGCAGGAGAAGGCAGACGATTGAGCCCGGGCCCGAGCTCGTTGGCGGCCGGCGACGCGCCGGACCCGGACGCCGCGCTGGTGCAGCGCGTCGGCCGGGGCGACCCGGCTGCTGCGCGCACGCTGGTGGCGCAGAAGCTGCCGCGGCTGCTGGCGCTGGCCACGCGCATGCTCGGCGACCGCGGCGAGGCCGAGGAGGTCGCGCAGGAGAGCCTGCTGCGGGTGTGGCGCCACGCGGCGAGCTGGCGCCCCGGCCTCGCCCGCTTCGACACCTGGCTGCACCGCGTCGCGCTCAACCTGTGCCACGACCGGCTGCGCCGGCGCCGCTGGGAGCAGCCGGCGCCGCAGCTGCCCGAGGCGGCCGACCCGGCGCCGCTGCCCGAGCAGCGGCTGGCGCAGCGCGGCCGCGCGCAGCGCGTCGCGGCGGCGCTGCGCGCGCTGCCTGAGCGCCAGCGCGAGGCGATCGTGCTGCAGTACTACCAGGAGATGTCGAACGTGCAGGCGGCTGCAGTGATGGAGATCAGCGTCGAGGCGCTGGAGAGCCTGCTTGCGCGCGCGCGGCGCAGCCTGCGCGAGGCGCTGCAGGGGGAACGCGATGAGCCCTGAGCGACTGCGCGCGATCCTGGCCGCGTACGGTGCGCGCCCCGAGCGCTGGCCCGAGGCCGAGCGCGCCGAGGCGCTGCGGCTGCTCGCGCTCGACCCCGCCAGCGCGCCGCTGGTCGAGGCCGAGGCAGCGCTCGACGCGCTGCTGCACGAGCACCAGGTGGCCGCGCCCGACGCCGCGCTGCTGCGGCGCGCGCTCGCGGCGATCCCGACGCCGGCCGGCGGCCTGTCGATCCTGCGCGGCTGGTGGCTGGGCGCCGCGCTCGCCGGCGCCGGCCTGGCCGGCGCGGTCGTCGGCGCGCTGGTGCTGGCGGTTGCCGCGCCGCCGCTGCTCGAGCAGCAGGCGCTGGCCTGGGCCGAGCAGCAGCCGACGATCTTCGACGCGTCCTACCTCGGGGAGAACGGGCTGTGAAGGAGCGTGGCCTGCAGCTGCTGCTGATCGCGTCGCTGCTGCTGAACGTGTTCATCGTCGGCGGGCTGATCGGCGCGGCCGTCGTCTGGCAGCGCGAGGCCAGGCCGCCGACCGTGGCGCTGGCCGCGCAGCCGACGCGGCTGCGGCAGGCGGCGATGAGCCTGTCGCCACCGTATCGCCGCCAGCTGCGCCAGCACCTCGCGCAGACCGCGCGGGCGCTGCGCCCGCAGGTCGATGAAGCCCGCGCTGCGCGGCTCGACGCGCAGCGGCTGCTGAGCGCGCCGACGCTCGACGCCGCCGCGCTGCGCGCGGCGCTGGCGCGCGCGCGCAGCGCCGACGAGGCGATCCGCAGCCGCATCGAGGCCAGCCTGGTCGACTTCGCCGCGACCCTGCCGCAGGCCGAGCGCAGCGCGCTCGCGCAGGCGCTGCAGCGTCCGGCCCGGCGCCCGGGCGCACCGGACGAGGCCGGGCGATGACCGCGGCGATCGCGCTCAACCGCTTCGGCCTGGGTGCGCGGCCCGACGAGCCGCTGCCCGCCGACCCCAGGGCCTGGCTGCTCGACCAGTTCGAGCGCTACGAGCCGCGGCCGCCAGCCTGGAGCGGGCAGCCCGCCAGCGCCGCGATCGTCGCCGCGATCGCCGCCGAGCGGCAAGAGCTGCGCGCGATGCGCGGTGACGCGCAGGAGCAGGCGCGCCGGCAACTGCGCCGCGACGGCCGCGACCACTACCGCGCCGCGGTCGCTGCGCGCAGCGCGAGCGCGTTGACCACACCGACGCCCTTCGTCGAACGGCTGGTGCACTTCTGGGCGAACCACTTCGCGGTGTCGATCGACAAGCCGCTGGTGCTGCCGCTGGCCGGCGCGTTCGAGGCCGAGGCGATCCGCCCGCAGGTGCTCGGCCGCTTCGAGGACCTGCTGCTCGCGGCGCTGCGCCACCCGGCGATGCTGCTGTACCTGGACCAGGCGCAGTCGATCGGGCCCGACAGCCGGCTGGCCGCGCGCGTGCGCGCGCGGGCGCCGCAGCGCAACCCCGGGCTGAACGAGAACCTGGCGCGCGAGATCCTGGAGCTGCACACGCTGGGCGTGCGCAGCGGCTACACGCAGCAGGACGTGACCGAGCTTGCGCGCGCGCTCACCGGCTGGAGCGTGGCTGGCCTCGGCCGGATCGGCGCCAGCGACCGCGCCGAGCCCGGCAGCTTCGTCTTCCGGGCGGCGCTGCACGAGCCGGGCAGCCGCAGCATCCTCGGCCGGGCCTACCCGCAGGTCGGCGAGGCGCAGGCGCGCGCGGTGCTGCACGACCTGGCCCACGCCCCGGACACCGCCACCCACCTGGCCACCAAGCTCGCACGCCACTTCGCCGGGGACGAGCCGCCGCCCGCGCTGGTGCAACGGCTGGCCGCGGCCTTCACGCGCAGCGGCGGCGACCTGCCCACCGTCTATCGCGAGCTGGTCGACGCGCCGCAGCCCTGGGTCGGCACGCCGCTGAAGTTCCGCACGCCCTGGGAATGGCTGCTCGGCTGCCTGCGCGGCCTCGGCCTGCGCGAACCGGACGGCGTGCCGGTCGCAGCGCTGATGCAGCAGCTCGGCCAGGCCGTCTGGCGGCCTGGCTCGCCGGCCGGCTACGCCGACGTCGCCGCCGCCTGGGCCGCACCCGACGCGCTGCTGCGGCGGGTCGAGCTGGCCGAGCGGATCGCCGCGCGCACCGGCGCGCGGTTCGACGCGCGCGCCCTCGCGCCGAAGCTGCTGCCCGATGGCCTGACGTCGGAGACGGCCGCGGCGATCGCGCGCGCCGACAGTCGGCCGACCGCGCTCGCGCTGCTGCTGGTGTCGCCGCAGTTCCTGAGGAGGTGAAGATGGATGCCGTGCGCCGCCGCCTACTGCGCTCGCTGGGCGCCACCGCCGCCGCGCTGTGGCTCGCGCCGCCGGCGGCGCGCGCAGCCGCGCGCAGCGAGCGCCGCTTCGTGTTCGTGATCCAGCGCGGCGCGGCCGACGGGCTGAACACCCTGATCCCCTACGCCGACCCGGCCTACGCGCGCCAGCGCGGCGCGCTGGCGATCGCCGCCGCCGACGCGCACCGCCTCGACGGCCTGTTCGCGCTGCACCCGGCGCTCGAGCAGACCGCGCGGATGGCCGCCGCCGGCCAGGCGCTGGGCGTGCACGCGGTGGCCACCCCCTACCGCGAGCGCTCGCACTTCGACGGCCAGGACGTGCTGGAGTCGGGCGCGAGCGCGCCCTACGCGCTGGCCGACGGCTGGCTGAACCGGCTGATCGGCCTGCTGCCGCCGGCCGCCGACGACGCGCTCGCGCTGGCGCCGACGGTGCCGCTGGCGCTGCGCGGCCGCGCGCCGGTGAGCTCCTACGCGCCCTCGGCGCTGCCGCCGCCCGCCGACGACCTGCTGGTGCGGGTGAGCGAACTCTATGCAGCCGACGCGCAGCTGCACGCGCTGTGGCGCAGCGCCCTGCAGACCCGGGCGGTCGCCGGCACCGACGGCAGCACGCGGCGGGACGCGGCCGGCCTCGGCCAGCTGGCGGCCAGGCTGCTCGCCGAGCCCGACGGCCCGCGGATCGCGATGCTCGAGACCGGCGGCTGGGACACCCACGGCAACCAGAACCCGCGGCTGGCCGCGCAGCTCAAGCAGCTGGACGCGCTGCTCGCAGCGCTGCGCGACGGGCTCGGGCCGGCCTGGCAGCACAGCGTGGTCCTGGTCGCGACCGAGTTCGGCCGCACGGTCGCGGTCAACGGCACCCGGGGCACCGACCACGGCACCGGCGCAGCCGCGCTGCTCGTCGGCGGCGCGCTGCGCGGCGGCCGCGTGCTCGCCGACTGGCCGGGGCTGCAGCCGGCGGCGCTGCACGACGGCCGCGACCTGCGCGCGACCACCCCGCTGCCGGCGCTGATCGCGAGCGTGACGGCGCAGGTCTTCGAGCTGGATCCGCAGCGGGTCGCGGCGACGCTGTTCCCACAGACGCCAGGCCTGCGGCTGATCGACGGCCTGGTCAGCTGAAGGCTGCCCTGTCCCCCCGCCCCGGCGACACCGCCGCCGGGCAGCGACACCGCGTGCCGGCGTGCCGCCCGAGCGGGCACAGCGGCTGAGCCTACTTCCGGCAGTTGGACGCGCCCGAGTGGGCCGTGATGCGGTGCGCTGGC
>CAZKCJ010000008.1:0-16300 GCA_964550885.1 uncultured Rubrivivax sp.
CAGCCACTTCCAGAACTCGTAGCGCTCGTCGAGCTTGACGTAGCGGCTGCCGACCTGGTCGCTCATGCAGAAGGTGCCGAGCGCGTGCGTGGTCGCGCACAGGCCCTCCTCGAACACGCAGCCGTCGTTGAGCACGAAGACCTCGAACTCGAGCCCGGGGATCGCGATCGCCTCGATCTCGGTCAGGGTCACGTGCCGCGGCAGGATCACCCGGGCCACGCCCAGGTCGCGGTAGAAGGCGGCGGCGCCGGGGTTGCGGCAGCTCGCCAGGCTGGACACGTGCAGCCGCGGCGCCAGGCCCGCGTCGACCAGCGCCAGCATCAGCTCCCACTCGGCGACGATCAGCGCACTGACGCCGGCGTCGGCTAGCAGCCGGCGGCCGAACTCGACCAGCCGCGGCACCGCACCGGCCGGATACGACGGCGAGTTCAGCGTCGCGAACACCGGCCGCGCGCCGGCCAGCGCGACGATGCGGCGCAGCTCGTCCAGGTCGGCGACGCCGGCCGAGCGCGCGCTGCGCCGGTTCGACCAGGCGCTGCCGAAGTCGCGCTCCCAGTCGGGCGGCGTCAGGCCGCAGTAGAACTCCTGCGCGCCGGCGTCGAGCAGCGGCGCGACCTCGTCGGCGCTGCGCACCGGGGCGAGCACCTTCACGGCGTGGCCTCCTCGTGCAGCACGATCCGGTCGGCGTGGGCGATGAAGCCGGTCAGCGCCGGCGGCGGCACCTCGTAGAACACGGTGTTGCCGGCGCGCCAGTGCGGCAGCGGCGTGTCGGCGCGCTGCGCCGCGATCGGGCCGCCGCGGCAGGGCGCGGTGCAGCCGTCGCCGATCGCCTTGGTGAAGCCGCCCTCGTCGCGGTACAGCAGCGCCTTCAGCGGGCAGTTGCGCCCGGACGCGGCGAAGGTGTAGGGCAGGTGCAGCGCGCGCGCGAGGCCGTCGCCGCCGTCACCGAGGAAGCCGCCCTCCAGGTCGGCGTCGGTCTCGAGCGCGGCCACGCCGGCGTCGGCGAGGAAGCGGCGCAGCCGCGCGAAGCGCGCGCCGTCGTGGGTGGCGTTGCCGTCGGGCGCGTCGCGGTAGGCGCGCGGGTCGCGCAGCGAGCGGTTCATCAGCCGGCCGGCGCGGCGCGGCAGCTGCGGGTGGTGCTCGCGCAGCAGGCCGAGCACGCCCCAGTCGTTGAACACCACCGCCGGCTGCCAGCCGCGTGCGACCAGCGCGTCCAGCAGCAGCCGCACGCGCTGCAGCGCCGCGGTCGTGGCCAGCGGCGTGAGCAGCGTCGCCTCCCAGCCCAGGTCGCGGGCGAGCGCGCAGAAGCCGTCGGCCTCGTCCAGCTCGGGCAGCCGGTCCTCGCAGAACTCCGAGCCGAAGTACAGCGCAGCGGCCGTGCCCGCCGGCAGCAGCTCGCGCCAGGGCGCCGGGCAGGCGTCGCGCGGGTCGGCCGGCGGCGCCTCCAGCCGCGCCAGGCGCAGCCCGTACTCCATCGCGCGCTTCAGCGGCGGATGCGGCGGATGTCCATCCCGTCGGAGGCCATCTGCAGCACCTTCAGCGGCCGCAGCGTCTTCGCGTCGTAGACCGTCACCGTCGAGCCGCCGGCGCCGGCGTACAGCTTGCGCCCGTCGCTGGAGATGTTCACGCCGTAGACGGTGCCCTCGATCAGCGGCACCACGTGGGTGACCTTGCGCGTGCTCATGTCGATCACGTTCAGGTCGTCCATCACCCCGTAGGCGAGCTTGCGGTCGGGCGCGAGCACCACCGAGTACACCATCACCGGGTCGCCGTCGAGCACCGTGGTGTCGACCTTGCCGCTGGCCAGGTCGACCGACAGCAGCCCCATCGCGGTGGGCGTGTAGTAGGCGGCGAGCGACAGGTTGCCGTTCTCCCACGGGTACTCCCACAGCGGCAGGATGTTCATGCCCTTGTCGAACATCGGCACCGTCTCGACGATCTTCGGCTCGGCGCCGCCGATGTCGATCTTGAACAGGTCCTGGCCGAACGCGAACAGGGTTTTGCCGTCGGTCGAGCGCACCATGTGCCCGATCCCCCACGGCACCTCCAGGCTGCGCAGGATCTTGCCGCTGGCCAGGTCGAACTGCGCGACCACCGGCTTGCCGACCACCGGCTCGCCGTTGCGCGCGCTGCGCGACAGCAGCGCGCCCCAGGCGGTCTTGCCGTCGGCGTCGAGCGCGAAGCCGTACATGAAGCGCTCCCAGCCGTCGCCGTTCAGGTCGATCGTCGCGACCACCTGGTTGCTGTCCAGGTCGACCTTATGCACGTAGTGCCGGCTGGTGGCCACGTACAGGTACTTGCGGTCGGCGCTGAGGTCGACCTCGCGCACGAAGCCCTTCATCGGGATGTCGGCGACGATCGTGTCGGTCTCGCCGTCGATCACCTGGACGATCTCGTAGCCGAGGAAGTAGAAGCGGTCGCGCGGCTGCGCGAGGGCCGTGCCCGCCCAGAAGGCGGCGCACAGCGCGAGCAGGGCAAGTCGGGTCCAGCGCATCGCGGGCTCCTAGTCGTACTTCAGGTTGCGCCAGTCGCGCGCGATGTTCGGGCACGACAGGTCGAAGTCCTTGTGGTTGGTCAACCCGTCCGGTGCCTGCGCCGGCCACCAGCAGTCGCCGGCGCAGCCGTGGAAGTCGCGCGCCGCCGCCTGGCACATGCCCACCGGGTAGGTCGGCCGCGGGTTGGTCTCCCAGCCGGTGTCGAAGATCGTGTTGCAGCCCTGCGGCATGCGCAGCGTGCCCAGCGCCTGCGCGCTCTGCCGCTCGCCTTCGGCCAGCCGCTCGATCGCCTTGGCCTTCTCGTTCAGCGCCTGGATCGCCTTGCTCTTCATCGCCTTCTCCTCAGTCCAGCAGCCGGTGCCGCGTTTCAGCCCTCGGCGCGCCGCGCCAGGAACGCGAGCAGGCGCTCGTTGCCGTCGCGGCGCAGCTGCGCGTAGGCGCGGATGCAGATCTCGAGCCAGCCGCGGATGAAATCGCACATGCCGCCGGGCGCGAGCCCGAACTCGGTCTCGCGCACGTGGTTGTCGTGGTGGCAGCCGCCCGCGCACAGGCTCTGCGCCCAGCAGCGGCTGCAGGCGTCCTGCCGTGGTTGCGCCTGCTCGGCGAGGCAGGCGCTGATGTGCGCGTGGTCGATGCCGTGGTCGATGTCGCCGACGCGGAAGTGCCCGTTGCCGGCGAAGCGGTGGCACAGGTAGAACTGGCCCTCGCTGTCGATCGCCAGGTAGCCCAGGCCGGCGCCGCAGGGCACGTCCTTGACCTGGCCGACGTGCAGCCGCGCGAGCACGTCCAGCAGGTTGGAGAACGGCAGCAGCCGCCCTTCGGCGGCCTCGGCGACGAAGCGCTCGGCCAGCTGCGCGAAGCCGGCGAGCAGCGTGCGCTCCTGTTCGGCGCTGGGCAGCATCGACGCCTTCATCGGGCTGACCGGCGCGATGCCGACCTCGAGGAAGCCGAGCTGGTCGATGTGGTCGTAGACCTCGACCACCCGATGCCACTGGTCCGGGGTCAGCGTGACCCGCGCCGCCGGCGGTCGCGGCAGCTGCGCGCGCAGCTCGGCCAGGCCGGCGACGATCGCGTCGTAGGTGCCGCGGCCGCTGCCGGCGAAGCGCCGGTTGGCGTTGTTCAGGTCGGGCGGCCCGTCGATGCTGACCGACAGCGAGATCGGGTGCGCGCGCAGGAACGCGAGCACCTCGGGGGTGAAGCGGGTGCCGTTGGTGGTCAGCGACACCACCAGCTCCTTGCCGTGCTCGGCGGCCGCGGCCTCGGCTTCCGCCACCGCGGCCTCGATCGCCGGCATGTTCAGCAGCGGCTCGCCGCCGAACAGCACCAGCGTGACGCTGGGCCGGTCGCCCGAGGCCTCGACCAGGTAGCGGGCCGCGCGCCGCGCCAGCACCGGCTCCATCATGCGCGCCGGGCCGCCGTAGGAGCCGCCGCCGGCGAAGCAGTAGGTGCAGCGCACGTTGCAGACCTGCGCCGCCTCGAGCACCAGCGTGCCCAGCGGCACCTGCGCCGGGTCGTGCGCCGGTGCGGCCGGGCGCGCCCGCCGCGCCTCGGGCACCAGCACCTGCAGCTCGCGCAGCGCCTCGAGCACCTCGCGGTCGGCCGCCGGCACCTGCTCCAGGTCGATCGCCGCGGTGCTGCGCCAGCGCTCGATCACCGCCTGCGTCTGCGCGTCGATCGCGAACAGGCTCGCGTGCTCGGTGCCGAACAGCACCGCGCCGTGCGCGTCGGCATCGGGCAGGTCGAAGATGCGGTGGCCGGCGAAGGCGTAGCTGGTGGTCATGCAGGGGTCCTCGTTCGGGGCAGCGGCAGCGCGCGGCTTCAGCGCAGGCGCGCGATCAGGTCGGGCAGCGTGACCGCGAGCAGCGCCTGCGCGCGGTAGGTCTGCTTGCCGTGGCGGTACTGCGCGAGCACCCGCACCAGCCCGCTGTTCTCGCCGCGGAAGGTGCGCGCCGGATTCGGGCCGAAGTCGACCATCGGCACGTAGCTGCCGTTGGGCTGGATCCGGCCCAGCCACGACATGTCGTCGTCGTCGGGGCGGGTCTTCTCCTCGGTGAGCTTGAAGCTCGCCGCGACCGGGCCGAGCGCGACGCTGCGCTTGCCGTCGCGCGCGTAGGCGATCGCCTCGAACTGCACGCCTTCGGCCGGGTGCTGCGCGCCCATCGAGATGCGCGCGCGCCCGGTCTCGGGCGTGATCGCGATGTGGTCGATGCGCGGCGCGAGCGTCACCGCCACCGGCGCGGCGACGCCCTTGATCGCGAGCTTCGCGGTCGACACCTTGGCGGCGCTGCTGCGCACTTCCAGCCGCAGCGCGTCGGGGCCGACGCGCCGCGCCGACAGCACCTTGACCGCGGCGCCGCCGAAGGACACGTCGGCGGCGCTGACCTCGGGCAGGTGCAGGCCCTCGACGGTGAGCGTGGTCTTCTCGCCGGCCAGCAGGTACGCGGGCAGCACCCGTGCGATCTTCGGCGTGCCGTCGTCGCGCAGCCAGGTCGACGCGGCGGTGCGGTAGTCGGGCGCCGGCAGATGCCATTCGCCGCGGATCTCGTCGCTGGTCGCGCTGAACGCGCCGCGGCTGTCGTCGCCGTTGTTGCGGGTGCGGGTGCGCAGCGCGTAGCCGCCGTACAGCGTCGCCTCGCCGCTGAAGCTCTCGGCCAGGCCGTCGGCGTGCTGCACGCGGCCGCTGAGCTGGTACTCGCCGTTGCCGGCGGCGCTGATGCTCGCCTGGCCGCGGAACGCGCCGCGCCCCGGCTGCCAGCCGAACACCGCCCAGTTGCCGTCGAGCTTGGTCGCCGGCGCCGACCACGGCTGGCCGTACGCCAGCCGCGGCGTCAGCCACTCGATCACCGCGTCGGCTTCGCTGATCCAGCGCATCTCGCGCAGTTGGTAGACCACGGTCGGGATCAGGTACAGGTGGTTGTCGCGGACCTTGGCCCAGGCCTGCGGCGTCATCCGGTAGGACTCGATCTTGCCGGCCGAGTGGCAGCGCACGCAGGTGTTGAAGAAGCGCTCCTCGTCCTTGCCCTGCGGCGTCTCCATCTGCTGCGAGTTGTGCCACAGGCTCAGGTAGGCGACCTTGGCCTGCTCCGGCGGGCTCAGCAGCTGGGTCGTGGCGAGCTCCTTGAGCAGGCGGTCCATGTCACCCGCCTCGAGCTTCAGCCCGTGCAGCCGGCGCATCCGGTCGACGATCACGGTCCACTCCTCGGGCGTGGTGCGCAGCTCCTCGATGCGCGCGAGCCGGCCGTTGGCGTCGGCCGCGTGACAGCCGCTGCACTTCTGCCAGACCAGCGAATCGCGCTCGAAGGCCTGCGCGCGGTCGGCGAAGAGCGTGGCGCCCAGGCCGATGCCCAGCGCCAGCATCAACCGGGCGGCGGTGTGCAGGACGATGCGGCTACTCGAATGCATCTCGGGTCTCCGATGCGGTTGGCGGTGGAAGCGAAGGCCGGGCTGGGCCGCGGGCGCGGGCCGCGGTGCCGCGCCGGCGAGCCGGCGACGGCGGACTGGCTGGCTCGTGCTGGCGCAGCATCGGCGTTCCTCCGCAGGGGCTGCGGCCGTCCGGTGCGGGCCGGCCGCTCGAGCGAAAGCGATGCTGCCGATTGTGGTGAGCGAGGCGCGATGCGGTTATCCCGAATCGGCAACGCGGGCGGCGGTGGTTGTCCCTAGATCAAGGAATCGCCGATCGGCTGGGGCGCTGTTGATCGATCGGCTGGCGTGATGAGGGCCGCGCGCGCCGGCAGCGCTGCGCCTACGCGGGCCGCGGCGTCTCCGACGGGCGGCAGCCGAAGAGCTGGCGGTAGCGGGTGCCGAAGTGGCCCAGGTGCCAGAAGCCCCAGCGCGCGGCGATGTCCTGGATCGACGCGACGCTGCGCGGCGTGGCCTTCAATTCGCTGCGCACCGCGTGCAGCCGGATCGTGCGCAGGTACTCGAGCGGCGAGCAGCCGAGCGTGCGCTCGAACGCGTACTGCAGGCTGCGCCGCGACACGCCCAGCACCTCGCACAGCCGCTCGACCGACAGCGTCTCGTCCGCATGCGCGAGCGCGTAGTCGGTCGCGCGTTGCACCAGCGCCCGCCGGCTCGGGTGGTGGCTCGGGTGGATCGGTGTGTCCCCGGCGCCGTCGATCGCGCCGGCCAGCCCCTCGATCAGGTCGTCGCGGATCTGCGTGCGCACGCCGGCCGCGGCCAAGCGCTGCGGGTCGCTCTCGATCGTGTCGAACAGCGAGCGCACCAGCGCACGCATGCGCGCGGCCATCGGCGGCTTCATCGCGATCAGCCGGTTGTGCCCGCGACGCGCTTCGGCGTCGAAGGCCGGTAGCCGGTGATGCGGAATCGAGATGCCGACCAGGTCCAGCGTGGTCGAGGTCAGGAAGTCCATCTCGCTGCCGGGCTCGAGCACCATCAGCGAGTCCAGCCCGATCGCCTGGCCGCAGAAGTGCGCGCAGCAGCCGATCGCCAGCGGAATGCCGAAGGTGACCGCGCCTGCCCACGCACGCCCGGCCTGGTGCACGCGCCGGTTGCTGCGCTCGCGAAACAGCTGGATCGAGTCCAGCCAGATCTCGGTCGTCAAGCCTTCGAAGCGCCCCGGCGACAGCTGGCGGTACACCTGGTCCCACGCGTGCAGGCGCTCGGCCGCTTCGTCGGCGTCGTCGCAGCCGCTGCGGTTGAACGCGAAGCCCGGGCACGCGCGGAAGGCGCTGCCGCCGGGTTCGTCGAACTGGGGTGGGGCGACGCCACGCGGCAGGCAGGCGCAGGCGTCGGTGCGGGTCGGTGCCATCTTCGATCGCCGGCGATTGTGGGTGATCCATCACCTCGCGCAATCGGGTGCAACCGCAGGCACGCCGGGAAAACCCGCAAGCGCGGCGGCGTCGACTGCACGCGCTGCTTCGACTCGAGCCGGTCGTCAACCGGTCGTCCTCGGCGGTGGAACCAAATGCCGGCCGCACGTTCGAAGGCGGCACCTGCGGGCCGCGCCCGGGATCGATACCAGGGCGACGCAAGCGCCTGCGACCGGCGCGAGGCTCGAGCGCAGGCGTGCGCAGCGCTGCGTACGCGCGTCGATGCGTGAGGCCCAATGATCAGGGTTAATCCCGAGGAAGGAATGCGACAGCAGCAGGCAACTCGCAGGGATCGACCAGCGCGCAGGGTTGCCTGCGCATGTGCGTCTGGTCCGAGTGTTGCCGGCGGCAGCGGTTTGCCGCCGAGGCCGCAGGCGGCGGCTGCCGCGGTCGACCGCTGCGCGCGAAGCGTGGGTCGACGGTTGTCGGTGATAACCCGAACGACGCGCGCCTGCGCGGTGCGCCGCGCAGGCGGCTCGCGACATTCCTTGATCTGACGCAGATCGTGCCGCGGGCCCCGCGCAACGGCTTGCCGAATCGGGATAACCGCCGGGTCCGATTGCAGGTTACTTTTCGCGCCGACCTCCGGGCGGCGCTAACGGGCGTCGGGCATGCAGCCACGCCCGACTCGGAGCGGCGCAGCGCCTCGCGGTGCGTGCGACGTGCGATTCGATGAAGTTGTGCAACCCGCCTTTGGAGAGCAGTTCATGAGTGATTCATCCACCACCACCCGCGCGCTGGCCGGCCTGTCGCTGGCCGTGGCCCTGGCCTTCGCCGGCGCGTCGAGCGCGCTGGCCGCCGACGCCGCCAAGCTCGGCACCGAACTCACGCCCAGCGGCGCCGAGAAGGGCGCGAACAAGGACGGCAGCATCCCGGCCTGGCCGGGCAACGAGGCAGTCGGCAGCGGCTGGACCTACGGCAAGCCGCGCGCCGACTTCTTCAAGTACAAGGACGACAAGCCGCTGTTCACGATCGACGCGTCCAACGCCGACAAGTACGCGGACAAGCTGTCGCCGGGCCAGCTCGCGATCCTCAAGCAGGTCAAGGGCTACCGGATGGACGTGTACCCGACCCGGCGCACCTGCGGCATCCCCGACTTCGTCGCCGAGAACACGAAGAAGAACGTCGGCACCGCCAAGCTCGCCGACGACGGCTGGGGCCTGAAGGAAGCGGTGGTGCCCGGCTTTCCGTTCCCGATGCCCGACAGCGGCGTCCAGGCGATGTGGAACAGCAAGATGCGCTACCGCGGCGTCGGCATGGACTACAAGAACACGGTGACGACGCTGTCGCCGCGCCGTGGCGGCAGCGAGTGGATCCGTGCCGGTCAGGAGTTCACCGCCTACTACCCGTGGGGCGCGAAGGGCTCGAACCTGCTGTCGAAGCTGCCGCCGGTCGAATACAACGCGTACTTCGGCTACAACTCGCCGCCGGCGCTGGCCGGGCAGGCGCTGGCGATCACCTACTTCCTCGACGAGGCGGGCAGCGAGACCTTCTACTACTTCCCGGGCCAGCGGCGGGTACGGCGGATGCCGACCTACTCGTACGACTCGCCGCAGATCGGCTTCGAGAACCAGTACACGCTGGACGAGCCCTTCGTCTTCAACGGCACGCTCGACCGCTTCGACTGGAAGCTGGTCGGCAAGAAGGAGATGATCGTGCCGTACAACGCCTTCGGCGCCTACGACTTCAACGCCAAGGTCGACGACATCACCAAGCCCGAGTTCATCGATCCGGGCCACCGCCGCTACGAACTGCACCGCGTCTGGGTGGTCGAGGCCACGGTCAAGAAGGGGATGCGCCACACCACGCCCAAGCGCACCTTCTACCTCGACGAGGACAGCTGGAACCTGACGGTCGCCGACGACTACGACGCGCAGGGCAAGATCGTCAAGGTGCGTGAGGGTTTCCTGATCCCGGTGTACGAGACCGGCACCTGCGACACCTCGGCCTTCGTCGAGCAGATCCTGTCCGACGGCCGCTACATTTTCGACATGCACGCGGCCGGCACCGGTGCCGACGTGCGCTACCTGACCGAGCCGAAGGGACCGCGCTTCTCGTCGGGCTTCTACACCGCCGACAACCTGCGCGCGGTCAGCGAACGCTAGCAGCCGTCGGCCCAGCAGTCACCCCCAGGAGGAAGACGACGTGAGATCCCCTCGATCCCTGCTCAAGCCAATCGCCGCGCTGGCGCTCGCCGCCGGCGCGTCGGGCGCCCTCGCGTTCACCTTCGAGTTCGGTGACGTGCGGGGCAACTTCGACTCGACGATCTCGGCCGGCATGGGGCTGCGCACCCAGTCGTGGTCCTGCGACCTGGTCAACGCCGGTGCGACCGGTCCCGGCGCGCCGGCCGGCTGCCTCGCGCCGACCTCGCTGTACGGTGACCAGGGCAACCTGAACTACGACCGCGGCGAGCTGTTCAGCAGCTACCTGAAGGGCGACCACGAGCTGCTGCTGAAGATCCCGGGCGACATCACCGTGCTCGGCCGCGTCAACTGGGTGCGCGACTTCTCGGCGACGAAGACCACCGGCATCCTCAGCTCCGCGCCGCCGGGCCCGCCCGGCGGCCTGACCGAGGAGGCGCGCGACGACCTGCGCTTCAAGGCGCGGCTGCTCGACCTGTGGGTGTCCAAGAGCTTCGAGGTCGGCGACCAGTTGCTGCGGGTGCGCGCCGGCAACCAGGTGATCAGCTGGGGCGAGAGCCTGTTCCTGCCGGGCGGCATCAACAGCACCAACGCGATGGACATCATGCGCCTGTCGCAGCCCGGCACCCAGCTCAAGGAGGTCTACCTGCCGGCGCCGATGCTCAGCGTGGCCAGCGGCCTCGGGCACGGCTTCAACTTCGAGGCCTACTACCAGTTCAACTGGAACGCGAGCTACTTCCCGCCCACCGGCAGCTACTGGTCGGTGGTCAACGGCCTGGGCACCGGCCACGGCTACTACGGCCTGAACAACGTCAACGCGAAGAACTCCGGCCAGTGGGGTGCGGCGCTGCGCTACCAGCCGCCGGCGACCCAGCTGAACCTGGGCGTGTACGCGATGAACTTCCACGACAAGACGCCGAACTTCAGCGTGAACATCCAGAACACGGGCCTCGTGGGCTGGACTTACGTCGAGGACCGCAAGCTGTTCGGCATCAGTGCCAACTTCCCGCTCGGCGACCTGGCGATCGGCACCGAGTTGTCGTACCGGCCGAAGGACGCGGTGGCGCTGAACTCGGCGGTCAGCGGCTGCGCGTCGCAGAACGGCAACTGCTGGGTCGACGAGAAGCGCTGGCAGTGGGCCGGCACCGCGCTGCTGAGCCTGACCCCCGACACCGGCGGCGGCCTCCTGAACCTGCTCGGCGCGCAGACCGCGACGCTGCTGTTCGAGGCGGTCGCGATCCGCTACCCGAACCTGCAGCCGACCTACGGTGGCGACCCGATCACCGCCGGCGGCTGGGGCTGGGGGCAGCTGACCAACCCCGCCGGCGCGCCGACGCCGGTGGGCACCAAGAACTCGTGGGGGATCAACTTCGACTTCAGCTGGAACTACGACGGCACGCTGATCCCCGGCTGGCAGGTGGTCCCCGAGATCTACTACTTCCAGGCGATCTCCGGGCGCACGCCGAACCTGTCGGGCCTGTTCATGAAGGGCGCGAAGTCGATGAACCTGATCCTCAGCTTCATCCAGAACCCCGCCAAGTGGCAGGTGTCGGTGAACTACGCGAAGTTCTGGAACGGCCAGATGCTGCTGGACCAGCCGCTGGAAGACCGCGACTTCTTCGGCCTGGTCGTCCGCCGCAACTTCTGAAGCCCCGCGCACGCGCGACCGGGCGGCCTGGCCGCCCGGTCGCGCGTGGTTGCGCACCATCAGGGCCACGCGCCTGCCCGTGAATCCGACCGCCGAGCCCAAGTCCGGATCGACGCTGCGGCGCGCGCTGCAGCGGCTCGAGGACTTCCTGTTCCGCCGGCGCACGCCGCTGCTCGCGGCGCTGTTCGGGCTGACGCTGGTGATGGCCTGGCTCGCGCTGCAGCTGCGGATGGAGGCCGGCTTCGAGAAGCAGATGCCGCTCGGCCACGAGTACACCCGCACCTTCCACGAGTACCGCGACGACCTGCTCGGCGCGAACCGGCTGACCTTCGTCGTCAAGGCGCGCGACGGCAAGATCTGGACCCAGGCCGGGCTCACCCGGCTGTACGAGGTGACCCAGGCGGTGATGGCGCTGCCCTACGTGTCGCGCGGCAGCGTGCAGTCGCTGTGGACGCCCAACGCCTTCGTCAACGAGATCACCGAAGAGGGCTTCCGCGCCGACCCGATCATCCCCGGCACGATCACGCCGCAGGAACTGGACGCGAAGAACATCGCCGCGATCGCGCGCTCGACCAGCCAGGGCGGCTACGTCGGCGTGCTGGTGTCGCGCGACCAGACCAGCGCGATGATCAACGCCGAGCTCAACGAGTTCGACCCGCAGGGCGTGCGCATCGACTACGTCGACTACAACCAGGTGCTCGAGGACCAGATCCGCAAGCCCTTCGAGGACCAGGCCTTCGAGATCCAGATCATCGGCTTCGCCAAGCAGATCGGCGACATCGCCGCCGGCGCGGCCTCGGTGCTCGAGTTCTCGCTGATCGCGCTGGTGCTGACCGCGCTGGCGGTGTACTGGTACTGCCGCTCGGTGCGCTTCACGCTGCTGGCGATCGGCTGCTCGCTGGCCTCGCTGGTCTGGCAGTTCGGCACGCTGCGGCTGCTGGGCTACGGGCTGGATCCGCTGGCGGTGCTGGTGCCCTTCCTGGTGTTCGCGATCGGCGTGTCGCACGGCGTGCAGCAGATCAACTTCATCGTGCGCGAGATCTCGCACGGCAAGCCCTGCGATGCGGCGGCGCGGGCGAGTTTCATCGGCCTGCTGATCCCGGGCACGCTGGCGCTGTTGACCGCCTTCGTCACCTTCGTCACGCTGCTGCTGATCCCGATCCCGATGGTGCGCGAGCTGGCGGTGATCGCCGCGATCGGCGTGGCCTACAAGGTGATCAGCAACCTGGTGATGCTGCCGCTCGGGGCCTCGTACTTCAGCGTCGACAAGGCCTTCGCCGACCGCGCGATGCTGCAGCGCGAGCAGCGCGCCGGCTGGCTGCGCGCGGTCGCCGGGCTGGCCGAGCCGCGGCGGGCGCTGCTGGTGCTGGCGCTCGCTGGCACGGTGCTGGCGATGGCGGTGTGGCAAAGCCGCGACCGGGTGGTCGGCACGCTCGAGCCGGGCGCGCCCGAGCTGCGCGCCGAGGCGCGCTTCAACCGCGACGCGGTGTCGATCGCCGGCAGCTACGACGCCGGCCTCGACTGGCTGTCGGTGGTGTTCGAGGCGCCGCCCGGCTCCTGCGACAAGGTCGCGATCGGCGCGTACCAGGACCGCTTCGTCTGGGCGATCCGGCCGGTCGAGGGCGTGCTCGGGGTCAGCTCCTACGCGTCGATGCTGCGCCAGTACAGCGAGGGCTACAACGAAGGCAACCCGAAGATGGACGTGGTGCCGATCGACCCGGCGAACTACGCGGCGCTGTCGACCGAGGTCGCGCGGGTGCCGGGGATGATGCGCAAGGACTGCAGCATGAGCGCGGTCCACATCTACCTGACCGACCACAAGGCGGTGACGATCAACCGCGTGATCGCCGCGGTCAAGGACTTCCGCAGCCGCGAGCCGATGCCGGGGGTGACGATCCGGCTCGCGTCGGGCAACGCCGGCGTGCTCGCGGCGATCAACGAGGAGGTCGAGCACAGCGAGCTGCCGATGATGCTGTACGTGTACGCGACGATCGCGCTGCTGGTGTTCCTGGTCTACCGCGACCTGCGCGCGGTGCTCGCCTGCTGCCTGCCGCTGACGATCGGCACCTTCGTCGGCTACTGGTTCATGAAGGAGCTGCAGATCGGCCTGACGGTGGCGACGCTGCCGGTGATGGTGCTGGCGGTGGGCATCGGCGTGGACTACGCGTTCTACATCTACAACCGGCTGCAGCTGCACCTGGCCAACGGGCAGGGCATCGTCAAGGCGGTCGAGTACGCGATCCTGGAGACCGGGATGGCGACGATCTTCACCGCGATCACGCTGGCGATCGGCGTGGCCACCTGGTCGTTCTCGGAGCTGAAGTTCCAGGCCGACATGGGCAAGCTGCTGGCCTTCATGTTCATGGTCAACATGGTGATGGCGATGACGGTGCTGCCGGCCTTCGCTGTCTGGCTCGAGCGCCTGTTCCCGCGCCGCCGCCCGGTGCGCGCGCCGGGCATGCTTGGCCACTGAGGAGCCGCGCGTGCACGCATGCCACCACCCGCGAAGCAGCGCCGCTCAGGACCTGTCGAACCCCCCACCCCGGCGGGGTAGCATGACGCCGCGGCCGCACCCGCACGGCGTCACCGCCGCACGCAACTCAACTTCAGTGAGTACGCCATGAAGACCTACCTGAATTCCGTCAACGGCAAGGCCGTCGGTTCCGACAAGACCTTCGAGTCCTTCAACCCGGCCACCGGCGAGGTGATCGGCCTGGTGCCGGTTTCGACCAAGCAGCAGGTCGCCGACGCGATCGCCGCGGCGCGCGCCGCGCAGCCGGCCTGGGCCGCGCGGCCCGACGCCGAGCGCAAGGCGCTGCTGATGAAGGTCGCCGAGGTGCTGCACGCCAACGCCGACTACCTCGCGCAGTGGGTCACGCGCGAGCAGGGCAAGCCGCTGGGCGGCATCGGCCCCGACCAGGTGCCGGGCGCGCGCTTCGAGGTCTGGGGCTGCGAGGCCTGGACCCAGGTGCCGGCGAGCCTCGACCTGCCGGTGGACGTCGTCTTCGAGGACGCGACCCGGCGCGACGAGCTGCACCGCAAGCCCTACGGCGTGGTCGGCGCGATCGCGCCGTGGAACTGGCCGCTGCTGATCGCGATCTGGCAGATCGTGCCGTCGCTGCGGGTGGGCAACACCGTGGTCATCAAGCCGTCGGAGTACACCTCGATCGGCACGCTGGAGATGGTGCGGCTGATCAATGAGGTGCTGCCGCCCGGGCTGGTCAACACGATCAGCGGCGCCGGCGAGGTCGGCTCGTGGCTGGTCTCCGACCCCGGCATCGACAAGGTGATGTTCACCGGCTCGGCGCGCACCGGATCCAAGGTCGCCGAGGCGGCCGGCCGCAACCTCGTTCCGGTCACGCTCGAGCTCGGCGGCAACGACGCCGCGATCATGCTGCCCGACGCCGACCCGAAGGCGATGGCGATGGGCCTGTTCTGGGGCGCGTTCATCAACATGGGCCAGACCTGCGCGGCGGCCAAGCGGCTGTACGTGCCCGAGAACCTGTACGAGCCGACGGTGCAGGCGCTCAAGGAGATCGCGCAGGCGATGCCGATGGGCGACGGCATGAAGGACGGCGTGGTGATGGGGCCGATCCAGAACAAGATGCAGTACGACAAGGTCGTCAACCTGGTCGAGAGCGCGAAGGCCGAGGGCGGCACCATCGTCTGCGGCGGCCAGGCGCCCGGCGGGCCCGGCTACTTCTACCCGCTGACGCTGGTCACCGGGCTGAAGGACGGCAACCGGCTGGTCGACGAGGAGCAGTTCGGCCCGGTGCTGCCGATCATCCGCTACCGCGACGTCGAGGACGCGATCGCCAGCGCCAACCGGCTCGACGCCGGCCTGGGCGCGTCGGTTTGGTCGGCCGACGTCGAGAAGGCCAAGGCGGTCGCGAGCCGCATCCAGGCCGGCACGGTGTGGATCAACCAGCACGGGATGATCCACCCGATGGTGCCGTTCGGCGGCGTCAAGGGCTCGGGCCACGGCGTCGAGTTCGGCGTCGAGGGCCTGAAGGCGGTGACCCAGCCGCAGGTGATCAGCATCAAGAAGTGAGCGTCGCCGCCCGTTGCGCCGGCTGCGGCGCAACGGGCGCGGCCCGCCCAGCGTGTCGTGCGTGACTGCGATCGGACTGCCTTGAGCCGCCGCCTGCGCTGGCTGCCCGGCTGCGCTGCGGCCGTCGTGGCGCTGGCTGGCGGCCTTGCGTGGGCGGCGGCCGACGCGCCCGACTTCGCGCTGAAGCCGGTTGCGGCCGCGCACGCGCCGAACGCGCCCGAGGCGACGATGCTGGGCATGGCCTGGGCCGGCAGCCGCATCGTCGCGGTCGGCGACCACGGCGTGGTGCTGCTGTCCGACGACAACGGCGCCAGCTTCAGGCAGGCGAAGTCGGTGCCGGTCAGCTCGATGCTGACCGCGCTGAGCTTCGTCGACGCGCGCCACGGCTGGGCCGTTGGTCACTGGGGCGCGATCCTCGCGACCGCCGATGCCGGCGAAACCTGGAGCGTGCAGCGGCTCGCGACCGACGAGGACCGGCCGCTGTTCGCGGTGCACTTCTTCGACGCGCAGCACGGCGTGGCGGTGGGCCTGTGGTCGCTGCTGCTGACCACCGCCGACGGCGGCAAGACCTGGGAGTCGCGCACGCTCGGGCCGCCGCCGGGCTCGAAGCGCGCCGACCTGAACCTGCTCGGCCTGTTCGCCGACCCGAAGGGCGTGCTGTACGCGACCGCCGAGCGCGGCTTCGTGCTGCGCTCCGACGACCGCGGCGCCAGCTGGTCGTATCTGAGCACCGGCTACAACGGCTCGTTCTGGAGCGGCATCGCGCTGTCGCAGCAGGTGCTGCTGGTCGGCGGCCAGCGCGGCACCGTCTACCGCAGCGCCGACGCTGGCGCCAGCTGGCAGCACGTCGACACCGGCAGCCAGAACTCGATCACCGGCTTCGCGCGCCGCGGCGACGAGGTGCTCGCGTCGGGGCTGGACGGGCTGCAGGCGCTCAGCCGCGACGCCGGCAAGAGCTTCGCGCCGCAGTGGCGCGCCGACCGGCTGTCGCTGACCGCCGCGCTGGAGCTGCCGTCGGGCGGCTGGCTCACGGCCTCGAAGCAGGGCATCTTCCGTGCCGACGCGAAGTAGCGTGCGGGCCAGCCCGGGTTGCCGCCGGCGGCGCGCGCGTTGATCATCCGGCTGCACCGGCCGCC
>CAZKCJ010000008.1:16310-20713 GCA_964550885.1 uncultured Rubrivivax sp.
CCGCTGCGATGACCCGCAAGCCTTCGATCCTGCTGATCGGCACCGTCGACACCAAGAGCGACGAGATCGCCTACCTGCGCGACTGCGTGCTGCAGGCCGACGGGACGGTGCTGGTGATGGACGTCGGCGTGCTCGGCCGCGGCAGCGTGGTGCCCGACATCGCCAACACCGAAGTCGCGGCCGCCGCCGGCGCGACCCTGCAGCAGGTGGCCGACAGCGTCGACGAGAACGCGGCGATGGCGCTGATGGCGCAGGGCGCGAGCGCGCTGGCGCTGCGTCTGCGCGCCGAGCGGCGCATCGACGGCATGCTCGCGCTGGGCGGCACGATGGGCACCGACCTCGCGCTGGACGTCGCCAACGCGCTGCCGCTGGGCATGCCCAAGGTGGTGCTGTCGACGATCGCCTACTCGCACCTGGTGCCGCCCGACCGGATCCCGCCCGACCTGGTGATGCGGCTGTGGGCCGGCGGGCTGTACGGGCTGAACCGGCTGTGCCGCACCGCGCTGGCCCAGGCCGCCGGCGCCGCGGTCGGCGCCTGCCTCGCGGCGGCGCCGGACGAGGAGGCGCGGCCGGTGGTCGGCATGACCTCGCTCGGCTCGAGCGCGCTGAAGTACATGAAGCACCTGAAGCCGGCGCTCGAGGCGCGCGGCTACGAGCTCGCGGTGTTCCACACCACCGGCATGGGCGGGCGCGCGTTCGAGGACCTGGCGCAGCGCGGCTACTTCGTCGCGGTGATGGACTTCAGCCTGCAGGAGCTGGCCAACCACCTGGGCGACTCCTGCGTGACCTCGGGCGCCGACCGGCTGCGCGGCGCCGGCCGCGCCGGCGTGCCGCAGATCGTCGCGCCCGGCGCGACCGACATGGTCGACTTCCCCGCGTGGGCGCCGTGCCCGGAGCGCTTCCGCGGCCGGCCGGTGCATGCGCACAACCGGCTGATCGCATCGGTGTGCATCGGCGCCGACCTGCGCCGCGTCATCGCGCAGGAGATCGGCGCGCGGCTGGCGGCCGCGCAGGGGCCGAGCTGCCTGCTGATCCCCGAGGGCGGGGTCGAGGAGTGGGACCGCCCCGGCGCGGTGCTGCACGACCCGCAGGGCCTGGCGGCGCTGCTCGACGAGCTGCCGCGGCATCGCGGCGCGAACACCGAGCACCGGGTGGTCGCCGCGCACATCAACGACGAGGCCTTCGCGCAGGCGGCGCTGGCGGTGTTCGACGACTGGGTTCGCCAGGGCCGCATCCCGGCAGGGCAGCGCGCATGACGCAGCCGGCAGCGCGGCGCCGCCGCTGCCGCCACCCCTGCGCCGCGGGCAGCGGTCCGCGCCGCCCTCACCGTCCCGACCGCCGCGCCGCGCGCCGATGCACCGCGTCGGCGCCACCGACCAGAAGCCACCACCGGAGACCAGCGCCATGAGCAGCCCACACACCGACCTGCGCCGCGACGCCCTGGGCGTGATCGGCATCGTCTTCCTGGTGCTCGCCGCGGTCGCGCCGCTGACCGGCGTGATCGTGGTCGCGGCGCTGGCGATCGCGCTGGGCAACGGCGGCGGCACGCCGGTGTCGTTCCTGATCGTCGCGCTGGTGCTGCTGCTGTTCGCGGTCGGCTACGCGCAGATGTCCAAGCAGCTGGTCAACGCCGGCGGCTTCTACGCCTTCGTCGTCAAGGGTCTGGGGCGCAGCGGCGGGCTGGTCGCCGGGCTGATCGCGACGCTGGGCTACAACTTCTTCGTCGTCGGCACGATCGGCACCAGCGGCTTCTTCATGCAGCTGATCATCGGCGAGCTCACCGGCTTCGACCTGCACTGGTACGCGTGGGGCTTCCTGTCGATCGCGGTGTGCTTCGTGATGGCGCGCGCCGGCATCGACTTCAGCTCGAAGGTGCTGGGCGTGTCGCTGGTGCTCGAGGTGCTGATGCTGGTGATCTTCGACGTCGCGGTGTTCGTGCGCCACGGCTTCGACTTCTCGGCCTTCGGCGCGCAGGCGGTGTTCTCCGGCTCGCTGCCGATCGGGCTGCTGCTGGCCGCGACCGGCTTCCTCGGCTTCGAGGCGACCGCGCTGTTCAGCGAGGAGGCGCGCGACCCGAAGCGCACGATCCCGCGCGCGACCTACACCGCGATCATCGCGATCGGGCTGATCCTGGGCATCACCAGCTGGGCGGTGGTCAGCGCGACCGGCGTCGCCCAGGCGCAGGAGGTGGCGCTGAAGCACCTGCCCAGCGGCGACCTGGTGACGATGCTGGCGACCGAGTACCTGGGCACCGGCATGACGGTGCTGATGCAGGTGCTGCTGCTGGTCAGCCTGTTCGCGGCGATGCTCGCCTTCCACAACTCGGCGATGCGCTACCTGTACGCGCTCGGCCGCGCGCGGGTGCTGCCGCAGGGGCTCGCGCGCACCCGCGACAACGGCGCGCCCGCGGTCGCCGGGCTGGTGCAGGCGGGCTTCGCGGCGATCGTCGCCGCGCTGTTCGCCTTCGCCGGGCTCAACCCGATCGAGACGCTGGTGCCGGCGATGCTCGGCTTCGGCACGCTGTCGGTGCTGGTGCTGCAGGCGCTGGCGGCGCTGTCGATCGTCGCGTGGTTCCGGCGGCAGCACGATCCGCGGCTGTGGAGCACCTTCATCGCGCCCGGCATCGGCTTCCTCGGGCTGCTCGCGATCGTGACCCTGGCGGTGTTCAACTTCAACGTGGTCGCCGGCTCCGAGAACACGCTGATCCTGATGTTGCCGCTGCTGCTGGTGCTGGCGCTGGTCGGCGGCATCGGCTACGGCGCGTACCTGCGGCGCTCGCGCCCCGAGGCGTTCGCCGGCCTGGCGACCGACCTCGAGCGCTTCAACGTGCACGCCAGCGCGGCGCAGCCGGGGTCGCTGCGCTGAGGCGCTGCGGCGCTGCGGCGCTGAGGCGCTGATCGCCGTGCCCGGCGGCGGCCCGGCGCGGCCGCAGGCGCGGCTGCAGGCGTGGCTGCAGGCGTGGCTGCAGGCGTGGCTGCAGGCGACGCTGCCGCGGCCGGCGGCGGCCCGGTCGGCGCGCATCGGTTACCGTGTCGCCCCGTGACCCGGCCCGAACGCCCCCCGTCCAGCCTGCAGCTCGCCTGGCGCCAGACCGCGCGCGACTTCCGCGCCGGCGAGCTGCGCCTGCTCGCGCTGGCTTCGCCGACCGGCTCGAGCGCGGCCTCGAGCGCGGCGCGCGCGCGCAGCGCGGCGGCGACGCGGTGATCGTCAGCGACCAGCCGGCGCCGCCGCTGCTGGCGCAGCGCGCGCACGAGCTGGGGCTGGCCACCGCCACCAGCCTGAGCTTCCCGAGCATGGCGCGCGCGCCCGACGAGCTCGGCGGCGCCGCGCGGCTGGTTGCGGTCAAGGCGGTCAGCGCTGCGTACCCGCTGCGCGGTGCGCTGCAGCTGCGCACCGGCCCCGATGCGCCGGTGCGCGAGGTCCGCGGCGCGCCGCCGCACGGCGAAGTCTGGGTCGATCCGGCGCTGCTCGACGCGCTGCAGCTGCGCGTGGGCGACGAGCTGCTGCTCGGCGACTCGGCGTTCACGATCGCGCAGCTGATCGCCGTCGAGCCCGACCGCGGCGCCGGCTTCATGGCCTTCGCGCCGCGGGTGCTGATCGGCGAGGCCGACCTGGCCGAGACCGGCCTGGTGCAGCCGGCCAGCCGCATCAGCTACCGGCTGGCGCTGGCCGCGCCGCCCGGCGGCGAGCGCCGGCTGGCCGAGTACGTGGCCTGGGCCGACGCGCAGATCAAGTCGGTGCCGCTGCGCGGCGTGCGGCTCGAGTCACTCGACAGCGGGCGGCCCGAGATGCGCCAGACACTGGACCGCGCCGGCAAGTTCCTGAACCTGGTCGCGCTGCTGGCGGCGCTGCTGGCGGCGGTGGCCACCGGCATCGCCGCGCGCGACTTCGCGCAGCGCCACCTCGACGACTGCGCGATGCAGCGCGTGCTCGGGCTGCCGCAGGGCCGGATCGCGCGCGCCTACGCGCTCGAGTTCGCCGGCGTCGGCCTCGCGGCCAGCATCGGCGGCGTGCTCGTCGGCCTGCTGGTGCACCTGGGCTTCGTGTGGCTGCTGGCCGGGCTGGTGGGCGCGCAGCTGCCGCCACCCGGGCCGCGGCCGGCGCTGTTCGGGCTGGGCGTGGGCATGACGCTGCTGCTCGGCTTCGGGCTGCCGCCGGTGCTGCAGCTGGCGCGGGTGCCGCCGCTGCGGGTGATCCGCCGCGACGTGGGCGAGCCCAAGGCGGCGTCGATCGGCGTGCTGGCCGCTGGCGTCGGCGGCTTCGTCGCGCTGCTGCTGGCGGTGGCCGCCGACCCGAAGCTCGGGTTGATCGTGGTCGGCGGCTTCGCGGCGGCAGCGGCGCTGTTCGCGCTGCTGTCGTGGCTGGCGGTGGTGCTGCTCGAGCGCGCGGTGCCCGAGGCGCGC
>CAZKCJ010000008.1:20723-23701 GCA_964550885.1 uncultured Rubrivivax sp.
CCGCGCGCCGCGCTGGCTGGAGTTGGCCACGCGCCAGATCGCCGCGCGGCCGGCCTTCGCCGTGCTGCAGGTGTCGGCGCTGGCGGTGGGGCTGCTGGCGCTGGTGCTGCTGGTGCTGCTGCGCACCGACCTGATCGACAGCTGGCGCCAGGCGACGCCGGCCGACGCGCCCGACCGCTTCGTGATCAACATCCAGCCCGACCAGGCAGCCGCCTTCCAGCGGCTGCTGCGCGACGACGGCGTCGCGCGCTACGACTGGTACCCGATGATCCGCGGCCGGCTGGTCGCGGTGAACGGCGAGCCGGTCAACGGCGACGACCTGAGCGACGACCGCGCCAAGCGCCTGCTCGAGCGCGAGTTCAACCTGAGCCACAGCGCGACCCTGCCGCCGCACAACCTGCTGGCGGCCGGCCGCTGGCAGCCCGACGAGGCCGACGGCATCAGCGTCGAGGAGGGCCTGGCGCACACGCTCGGGCTGAAGCTCGGCGACCGGCTGCGCTTCGACATCGCCGGCCAGCCGCACGAAGGCCGGATCACCAGCCTGCGCAAGGTCGACTGGGCGTCGATGCGGGTGAACTTCTTCGTGCTGTTCCCGGTGGCCGACATGCCCGGGCTGCCGGTGACCTTCATCTCGGCGTTTCGCGCGCCGCCGGTCAAGGGCTTCGACAACGCGCTGTCGCGGCAGTTTCCGAACGTGACCAACGTCGACGTGTCGGCCTCGCTCGGCCAGGTGCAGCGGGTGCTCGACCAGGTGGTGCGCGCAGTCGAGTTCCTGTTCGGCTTCACGCTGGCCACCGGCCTGGTGGTGCTGTTCGCCGCGGTGACGGCCACCCGCGAGGCGCGCGCGCGCGAATACGGGCTGATGCGCGCGCTCGGCGCCAGCGCCGCGCTGCTCGCGCGGGTGCAGCGCACCGAGCTGCTGGGCGTCGGTGCGCTGGCCGGGCTGCTCGCGTCGCTGGCCGCGCTGGCGGTGGGCTGGGGGCTCGCGCGCTACGCCTTCGAGTTCGAGTGGCAGCCGCCCGCGTGGGTGCCGCTGGCCGGCATGGCGGCCGGTGCGCTGCTGGCGCTGGCCGCCGGCTGGTGGGGGCTGCGCGGCGTGCTCCAGCGGCCGGTGATGCAGACGCTGCGCGCCGCCGTCGAGTAGCGCGCCGCCGCCGAGTGGCGCGCTATAGCCGAGCAGCGCGCCGCAGCCGAGTGGCGCGCTGCTGTCGAGTACCGCGCCGCTGCCGAGAACCACGCCGCAGCCGGTTGCCGCGCCGCCGGCGCCGCGGCACGCGGCCGCTCAGAGCGCCTCGATCGCGACCGCGGTCGCCTCGCCGCCGCCGATGCACAGCGTCGCCAGCCCCTTGCTCAGGCCGCGGGCGCGCAGCGCGTGCAGCAGGGTGACGATCAGCCGCGCGCCGCTGCAGCCGATCGGATGGCCCAGCGCGCAGGCGCCGCCGTTGACGTTGACGATCGCGTGCGGCACCTTCAGGTCGTGCATCAGCGCCATCGTCACCACCGCGAAGGCCTCGTTGACCTCCCACAGCTGCACGTCGCCGACCTTCCAGCCGGCGCGGGCCAGCGCCTTCTCGCTGGCGCCGATCGGCGCGGTCGTGAACCACTCGGGCGCCTGCGAGTGCACCGCGTGCGCGGCGATGCGCGCCAGCGGCCGGCAACTCAGCTGCTTGGCGGTGCTCGCGCGCATCAGCACCAGCGCGGCGGCGCCGTCGCTGATGCTCGAGCTGGACGCGGCGGTGACCGTGCCGTCCTTCTTGAACGCGGGCTTGAGCGTCGGGATCTTGTCGAGGCTGATCTTGCCCGGCGCCTCGTCGGTGTCGACCACGCGCTCGCCCTTGCGGTCCTTGACCGCGACCGGCGCAATCTCGGCCTTGAACGCGCCGGCGGCGATCGCCGCCTGCGCGCGCTGCACGCTGGTCGCCGCGAACGCGTCCTGCTGCGCGCGGGTGAACTGATACTTGGCTGCGCAGTCCTCGCCGAACGTGCCCATGCTGCGGCCGGCCTCGTAGGCGTCCTCCAGGCCGTCGAGCATCATGTGGTCGAACACCCGGTCGTGGCCCATCCGGTAGCCGCCGCGGCCCTTGAGCAGCAGGTACGGTGCGTTGGTCATGCTCTCCATGCCGCCGGCGACGACCACGTCGGCGCTGCCGGCGGCGAGCATGTCGTGCGCGAACATCGTCGCGCGCATGCCCGAGCCGCAGACCTTGTTCAGCGTGACCGCGCCGCAGCTGCGCGGCAGCCCGGCCTTCCAGCCGGCCTGGCGCGCCGGCGCCTGGCCCTGGCCGGCGGGCAGCACGCAGCCGAACAGCAGCTCGTTCACCTGCTCGGGTGCGATCCCGGCGCGCTCGATCGCGGCCTTGATCGCGACCCCGCCCAGGTCGGTGGCGGCGAGCGGCGCGAACGCGCCCTGGAAGCTGCCCATCGGCGTGCGCGCGGCGGCGACGATGACGATCGGATCGGACATGACGAGCTACTCCTGCAGTGGATCAGGCCCGATTGTTGGTCGGGTCGGCGACGGGGGTCGGATGATGACCGCAATCGTGGTTATTCGCGCGCCGGCGCGGCGGAGGCTTCAGCGCCCGGCCGCCACGGTGGCCGCAGCGGTGACTGAACGCACCGATTCGCCGGCCGCGCCGCCGGTGCGCGTCGGGCGGTGGGTCAGAATTCGCCGATGGACGATCGCACGCCGGTGCGGCAGCTGCGCGTGCTGCACCTGGAAGACTCCGACCTGGACCACGAGCTGACGCTCGCGCAGCTGCGCCGCGCGGGGCTGGCGGTGAACGCGCAGCGGGTCGAGTCGCGCGCCGAGTTCGAGGCGGCGCTGGCCGGCGACTGGGACCTGGTGCTGTCCGACTACAACCTGCCGGGCTTCTCCGGCCTGCAGGCGCTGGCGCTGCTGCGCGCCAGCGGCCGCGACCTGCCGTTCATCCTGGTGTCGGGCGAGATCGGCGAGGACACCGCGGTCGAGGCGATGCGCA
>CAZKCJ010000009.1:0-22784 GCA_964550885.1 uncultured Rubrivivax sp.
TGTCGCCGCACCGGGTGTTCGACACCCGGCGCTTCGCGCTGGCCGAGTTCGACGAGATCCGCCGGCTGGTGCGCGGCGCGACCGTGCACGACGCGGTGCTCGCGGTCTGCGGCGACGCGCTGCGCCGGCACCTGCTGGCGCTGGGCGAGCTGCCGGCAGCCGGCCTGAGCGCGATCGCGCCGCAGCCGGCCGCTGCCGCCGCGGCCGACGCGGAGCCGCAGCTGCGCTGGCAGCGCGTGCCGCTGCACACCGAGCTGCCCGATCCGGTCGCGCGGCTTGCCGCGATCAGCGCGTGGCGGGTGCAGGCCGGCGCGCCTGCAGCCGACGCCGGCGCGCGCGGCCAGCACGAGGCGGCGGCGACGCTGGCGCACAGCGGCCGGCTGCACGGGCTGCTCGGGCTGACCGCGAGCCGCCGGCTGCCGGCCGCCGCCTGCATGGTCAGCGACGTCGCCGGCCCCGACCTCGCGCTGTACCTGCACGGCGCGCGGATGACCTACTTCTCGGCGATCATGCCGATCAGCGACGGCCTCGGGCTGGTGTTCGCGGTCACCGGCTACGACGGCCGGGTGATCATCTCGCCGACCTCGTGCCGCGAGCTGCTGCCCGACCCCGAGGCCTTCTGCCAGCAGCTGCGCGCGGCCTTCCATGAGCTGCTCGCGCGTGCCCGCGCCGCCGCCGCACCGCGCCCGACCGGCGCGCGCGCGCCTAGATCGGCAGCCGCTCGTGGGTCAGCAACCGGTGCAGGAAGCCGGCCGGCCCCGTCGGCGCGAACGGCCGCCACTGCCCCTCGGGCTGCGCGAGCCGGTCGGCGACGATCCACAGCACCAGCGGATTGAAGCCCAGCCCGATGTGGCTGCCGGCCACGCGCAGGTTCTCGTGGCGGCTTGGGTCGCCGTCGATCGTCGCCTCCTGCGGCGGCACGATGCCGTCGGACAGCGAGTACAGGCAGCTGACCGGCATCGGCAGCGGCACCCGCTCGCGCAGCGTCTTCGCGCGCGGCTGCATCGAGTGCGCGACCGCGGCCAGCGGATGCGCGACCAGCCGGTACAGCGCGCGCAGCAGCGGCGGCACCGCGCTGCCCGCCGCGTCGATCGACAGCGGGCTGCCGAGGGTGACCACGTTGCGCACCGCCTCCGGGCAGCGGTGCGCGCCATACATCGCGAACACCCCGCCCAGGCTCCAGCCGACCAGGCTGACGGTGCGGCCGCTCGCGTGGTGCAGCCAGCGGATCTGCTGCTCGATCGCCGCCGCGTGGCCAGGGCGGAAGCCGACGTTGCGGCCCAGGCCCCAGGTCTGCACCGCGTGGCCGCGGTTGCGCAGGAAGGTGCGCAGTGCGATCAGCGAGCCCTCGCTGCCCATGAAGCCCGGCATCAGCAGCACCGGGTGGCCGTCGCCGAGCGGCGCGCTCAGCAGCAGCGGCAGCGAGTAGGGCAGGGTGGCGGCCTCGAAGGGCGCGCGGCTCTCGAGCAGCTGCGCGAGCTGGCTGGGCCGACCGACGTGCGGGTGTCGCGTTGCCATCGGGGGTCGGATTCGGGTTCACGTGGTGACGAACCGCCATCGGCCGCCGGCGCGCAACATAGCACGGGCCTCGGCGCATGGTGGCGCGTACGGGCAGCGGTTCGTGGCAGATGGGCGCGGCGCGCGTATCGGTGCGCGCGGTGGCGGGCGCGGGTCGCAGCCAGGGTCGATGCGCGGCGCGCGGACCCGCAGGCCGGCCGACGTGGCACGATCGGCGGATGCAGTCGCCGCCCACGCAGTCGCCCGCGCCGCAGTCGCCCGCGCCGCAGTCGCCCGCGCCGCAGTCGTCCACGCCGCAGTCGTCCACGCCGCAGCCTGGTTCGCAGGCGCCGGCCGCGCCAGCGCCAGCCGCGCCGCCGCCGCCAGTGACGACGCCGGCGCCGCGCCAGCCGTCGCCGGCGCCCGCGGCGTCGCGTCCGTACTGGCAGCGCGCGCTGTGGCTCGGCGTGGGCGCGCTCAGCCTGCTGACCGGCATCGTCGGCGTGTTCCTGCCGGTGCTGCCGACCACGCCCTTCGTGCTGGTGGCGGCGTTCTGCTTCACCCGCAGCAGCCCGCGGGTCGAGCGCTGGCTGCTCGAGCACCGCCGCTTCGGCCCGATGGTGCGCGACTGGCGCGAGCGCCGCGCGGTGCCGCTGCGCGCGAAGCAGCTGGCGGTGGCGACGATGATCATCGGCTCGGCCTGGGCCTGGTGGACGCTGCCCTCGCCCTACCGCTGGCTGCCGGCGCTGGTGTGCGTGGCCACCGGCACCTGGCTGCTGCGCCTGCCGACCGCGCCACCGCGACAATGAGCCCCGCGCGGCGCGCCGCCGCCCGTTCGACGCCGCCGGGCCGGGCGCGTCGGGCGCCCCGCCAACGACCGGCTCGCGGATGACCTGCGATGGCTGCTGCCTCCAACCTGACCCAACGCCTGCTGCACGCGCTGCGCGAGCGCGGCGCGACCGAAGTCTTCGGCATCCCCGGCGACTTCGCGCTGCCGCTGTTCGGCGAGATCGAGCGCGCGCAGGTGCTGCCGCTGTACACGATGTCGCACGAGCCCGGCGTCGGCTTCGCCGCCGACGCCGCGGCGCGGATGCGCGGCGGCCTGGGCGTGGCCGCGGTGACCTACGGCGCCGGCGCGCTGAACCTGGTCAACTCGGTCGCCGGCGCCTACGCCGAGCGCGTGCCGGTGGTGGTGGTGTCGGGCGCGCCGGCCGCGCACGAGGCGGCCAGCGGGCTGCTGCTGCACCACCAGGTCAAGGCGCTGGACTCGCAGTGGCGCGTGTACGCCGAGATCACCGCCGCGCAGGCGCGGCTGGACGACATGGAGCAGGCGCCGCGCCGCATCGCCGAGGTGCTGGACACCGCGCTGCGGCTGTCGCGCCCGGTGTACCTCGAGATCCCGCGCGACCAGCCGGCGCTGCGCTGCGGCCCGGTGCCGCGGCTGTCGCGGCCGCAGCCGGACGCCGAGGCGCTGGACGCCTGCGCCGACGAGCTGCTGCAGCAGCTGCGCGCCGCGCAGCGGCCGGTGCTGATGGCCGGGGTCGAGGTGCGCCGCTACGGGCTGGAGGCGCAGGTGGCCGAGCTCGCGCGCCGGCTGCGCGTGCCGGTGGTCACCAGCTTCATGGGCCGCGGGCTGCTGAGTGCGGCGAAGCCGCCGCCGCTGCGCTCGACGGCCGCGTCACGGTCGCGCACCACCACTATCCGGACATCCCGCTGGCCGCGCTGGTCGAGCGGCTGCTCGCGCGGCTGCCCGGCAAGGCGCGCGCGGCGCGCGCCGGTACCGCAGCGAAGGCGACGCGCTTCACGCCGCCGCCGTTCGCGCCGCAGGGCACGCCGCTGCAGCCCGAGGACATCGCCGCCGCGCTCGGCGAGCTGATGGCCAGGCGCGGCACGATCCCGCTGGCCTGCGACATCGGCGACTGCCTGTTCACGGTGATGGAGCTCGGCCCGGGCGACCTGATCGCGCCCGGCTACTACGCCGGCATGGGCTACGGCGTGCCCGCCGGGCTCGGGCTGCAGGCGGCGACCGGGCGCCGGCCGGTGATCCTGGTCGGCGACGGCGCGTTCCAGATGACCGGCTGGGAGCTGGGCAACGCGAGCCGCTACGGCTGGGACCCGATCGTGATCGTGTTCAACAACGCATCGTGGGAGATGCTGCGCGTGTTCCAGCCGCAGTCGCAGTTCAACACGCTTGGCCGCTGGGACTTCGCCGGCATGGCCGCCGGCATGGGCGGCGACGGCTACCAGGTCGGCAGCCGCGACGAGCTGCGCGCGACCCTGGCCAAGGCCTGGGCGACCCGCGGCCGCTTCCAGCTGCTGGACGTGCGCCTGGAGCCGGGCGCGCAGTCGCCGGCGCTGCGGCGCTTCGTCGCCGCGCAGAAGCGGCTGTCGATGCCGGGCTGAGCGCGCGGCCGGGTCGCGGTCACGCTCAGCCCGGATCCGGCAGTTGGGCCCCGCGTTGCACGGCGGCTCGATCGGCTGCGCGGCGTCCTCTGCCTGCAAGTGACGCTGCGCGGGAGAACGCGCGAGCGCTCGACCAGACCTAGAACATCGCCTCGGCCTGCATGGACACGCTGCCGTCTGGCTGCGCGGTCCACAGGGACAGCCCGTCGGTAGCCGCGACTGCGTTGACGGTGAGCGACATGCCCAGCACGCTGGGCCGCAGTCCGCGGTAGTGAAAGTGCCGCAGCGGCTTCGGGCCCAGACGGGCAGCCAGACCGGCCAGCAGCGTGGCCTGCAGCGGGCCGTGGATGACCAGGTTCGCGTAGCCCTCGACGTTGCGGCAGTAGTCCAGGTCGTAGTGGATGCGGTGGCCGTTGAAGGTCAATGCCGAGTACCGGAACAGCATCGTCGACGTGGCCTCGAACGGCTCGCTGTGGCTGGGTTGCGGTCCGGCTGCGCAGGCCGCGGGCGCTGCACCCGGCGGGCTGGGTTGCTTGTAGACGATGTCGTGGTCTTCGGTGATCGCGACCTGGTCGCCATCGAGGAGCACGTGCCGCACCGTGACGAACACCAGATCGCCGCTACGTCCGCGCTTGTGCTCGATCGAACTGACTGCCGAGCGCTTGCGCACGCTGCTGCCCAACGCCAGCGGCGCATGGAACTCGAGGCGGCCGCCGGCCCACATCCGATTGGGCAGCGGCACGGGCGGCAGGAAGCCGCCGCGAGCGGGATGACCGTCGCGCCCCAGTTCACTTCCAGGCAAGCCCTCCAGGAAGTACAGCCAGTGCCACAGCGGCGGCAGTGCGGCACCGTCGACGAGCGCATCCTGCGGCAGGCCCAGCGTGGCCGCCATCAGGCGCGCATGGCGCGAGGACAGCACGTCCTCGCTGATCGCCTCCCTGCCGATCCAGGTGCGCAGCAAATCCAGGTCGATGTCGCCAGTGCCCTTCGATGCGGGTGACGTGGTCATACGGTTGCTTTCCGGGATTCGGGGAGGCATTCGGCCCGCACGGCCGCGCCGCGCCGCTCCGACACCGGCGCCGACTCGAAGCGGCCGGCGTCCCAGCGGGCGCGCACCGGCGGCGCGACGGGTTCCAGCAGCCTGCGCTGCAGGCCCACCGGCGGGCGACCGGTTGTCCCGCTTGCGCGGATCCTGATCAGCGTTGCCAAGGTCTTCATGCGGTGTTGCCAGGGGCAGCGAGCGGCCAACTGCCGGGTCTAGGTTAGGGCTTCGCGCTGGCGCTGCTCGAAGTACTCGATCATCCCGAGCAGCACGAACGCGCGCGTCAGCAGCGCGAAGAACAGGCTATAGGCCAGCAACAGCACCAGGTCGCCGAGCAGCCGGCGCAGGTCGTCGCTGTGCCAGCCGAGCACGCGAAAGTAGAAGTCTTCCTTGACCGCGAACTGCAGCGCCAGGTACGCGCCGAGCGCGACCAGGCCAAGGCCGAAGGCCGCGCCGGCCTGCCGCCGCGCGCGCCGGCGCGCACCGTGCTGCGCGAGCCGGTCGCGGTGGCCGTAGGTCCACAGCAGCACGAACAGGCTCGCCACCGTCGCCACCGTCGCCACCGCGGTCACCAGCGGCGGCGCCAGCCGCACGAAGCCGCCTTCGCTCCACTGCGCGACCGGGATCAGCTGCGCGAACACGTTGGACAGCGGGAACAGGATCGACACGCCCGCCAGCGCCGACCACAGGTTGCGCAGGAAGGCCAGGAACTGGCTGAACTCGTCGACGACGCCCGGTCGCGGGCCGGCCGGCGGACGCGCTGCCGGGCTAACGCGCGGCTTCGATGGCCGGTCGGATCGTGGGCCGGATGGCCGCCCCGGTGGCTGGCCGGCTGGCGGACGCGACCGGGGGCTGGTCGGGCTCACTGGAGTACCTTCGGGCTGCGCCCTCCGGTATGAGCCCTTCGGGCGGCCGGGCGGGCTCACTGGAGCACCTTCGGGCTGCGCCCTCCGGTATGAGCCCTTCGGACGGCCGGGCGGGCTCATGCGCTCGGGGCCTGCGTGTCCGGCGCGCGGGCGGCGACCGGGGACGCTTGCGGCGCCTGTGCTTGCGCGCCGCCGCGCAGCCCGAGCGTATCGCGCCGCTGGCCGGGTGCGTCGGTGGGCGCGTCGACGGGCGCGTCGACGGGCGCGTCGAAGGGCAGTTCGTCGCTCGTGTCCGCAGCCGCTGCCCGCCGCCCGCCCGCGTGGGTGCTGGCGGGCGCCAGGGCCGGCGCGGCGCTGCCGCCGCGTGCGAGCGCGCCAACCCGCACTCCCAGCAGCCGCAGCCGGCGGCTGAGGTCGACCCGCTTCAGGCACTGGCCGGCGGCGCGGCGGATCGACTTCGCGTCGGCCACCGGCGCGGGCAGCGTGTGGTCGCGGGTGACCGTGCGGAAGTCGTCGAAGCGCAGCTTGATGCCGACGGTGCGGCCGGCGTAGCCGCGGCGCTGCAGGTCGGCGGCGACTTGTTCGCACAGCCGGGTGAAGATCGCGCCCAGCGCGGCGCGGTCGGCGCGCGCGTGCAGGTCGCGCTCGAAGGTGGTCTCGCGGCTCATCGACACCGGCTCGCTGTGGGTGACCACCGGCCGGTCGTCGCGGCCGTGCGCGGCGTCGTGCAGCCAGCCGCCGTAGGCGCGGCCGAAGTGCTCGACCAGCGTCGCGCGCGGCTGCGCGGCGAGCTCGCCGATCGTGCGCACGCCGAGCGCGGCCAGCTTCGCGCCGGCCTTCGGGCCGATGCCGTTGATGCGCCGCACCGGCAGCGGCCAGATGCGCGTCGGCAGATCGTGCAGCGTCAGCACCGTCAGGCCGTCGGGCTTGTCCAGCTCGGAGGCGATCTTCGACAGCAGCTTGTTCGGCGTCACCCCGATCGAGCAGCTCAGGCCGGTCGCGCGGCGCACGGTGTTGCGCAGCTCCTGCGCGACCGCGCGCACGCCGCCCAGCGGGTCGTGGCCGAGCGGCTCCTGCGCGCCGGGCACGTCGCTCAAGTCGAGGTAGATCTCGTCGATGCCGCGGTCCTCGATCAGCGGCGTGACCTCGGCCACCGCCGCCTTGAAGCGGCGCGAGTAGCGGCGGTACTCGTCGAAGTCCACCGGCAGCAGGATCGCGTCGGGCGCGCGCAGCGCGGCCTTCATCAGCCCCATCGCCGAGTGCACGCCCAGGTCGCGCGCGGCGTAGGTGGCGGTGGTGGCGACGCCGCGGCCGGTGTAGTCGCGCAGCCGCGCGAAGCGGCGCGTGCCGTCGGGCAACAGCACCGGCTGGTGGCGCCGGCCGGCGCCGATCACCACCGGCTGGCCCGCCAGCTCCGGGTAGCGCAGCAGCTCGACCGACGCGTAGAACGCGTCCATGTCCAGGTGCGCGATCCAGCGCCGGCGCTCGGGCTGCATCCGTGCATTCTCGCGCCGCGCGCGGCTGCGCACGGCGAACGGCTGCCGGCCACGCGGGTGCTGCGGGGGCAGTGGATCGGGTGCGGACCGGGCCGCGGGCGGCGCGGATGGCGGCAGCGGGGAAGGGCGCAGCGGGCAGGGCGGAGCGGGCAGGGCGCAGCGGGCGGGGCGCAGCAGGGCGCCACTGCCGCGGCGCCGGCATCGGCAGCACGCGCGCCGCCGCCATCGGCCGCCGCGCGAAGCCGGCCGGCGGCCGCCGCGGCGTGCGTGATCCGTCACGCCGGATCGGCCCCGCTGTCAACCCGCTGCGCGTGCGTGGCGTTTTCCCAGGCGATCCGGGGCAGCCGCGCGCGCGTTCGCGGCCTGCGTGCTGCAATCGGGGTGCGATTTCTCCAGTACCTTCCTGTCAGAGCAGACCCGATGGATGACCTGCCCGCGCCGATCGCCGGACGCAACCCGGCGCAGATGCTCGAACACACGCGCGCGCAGTGGGGCGGCCGCGGCGAGCTCTGGGTCTTCGGCTACGCGTCGCTGATCTGGCGCCAGGAGTTCGAATCGGTCGAGCACCGCAGCGCGCTGGTGCACGGCTGGCACCGCGCGCTGCAGATGCGCTCGCGCGTGAACCGCGGCACGCCGCAGCGCCCGGGGTTGGTGTTCGCGCTGCTGCCCGGCGGCGCCTGCCGCGGCGTGGTCTTCAGGCTGCGGCGCGAGCACGCCGACGCCGAGCTGCAGCGGCTGTGGGCGCGCGAGATGCCCACCGGCGTCTACGACCCGCGCTGGCTGCCGGTGCGCACGCCGCAGGGCGAGGTGAAGGCGCTGGCCTTCACGCTGAGCCGGCGCAGCGAAGCGCTGACCGGGCGCCTGCCCGACGAGCAGATGCTCGACATCCTGCGCCACGCGCGCGGCCGCTACGGCACGACGCTGCAGTACCTGGCCGCCACCGCGCACGCGCTGCGCGAACGCGGCGTGCGCGACCGCGAGGTGCAGCGGCTGATGACGCTGGCGGCGGCCAACGGCCTGATCTGAAGCCGGCGGGCACTGCCCGCGCCGCACCGGCCGGCGGTTGCGGGCGGCGGTCGCGCGCGGCTCAGCCGGCGGCGAAGACCCGGGCCAGCTGCGCGCGCCACGCCGCGCGCTGGGCGGCGTCGACGAAGCTGGCCTCGAAGCTGTTGGCCGCCAGCTGCCAGGCGTCGCGCGCGTTCAGCGCAGGCAGCGCGGCGAAGGTCTGCAGGTAGTTGTCGTTGACGTAGCCGCCGAAGTAGGCCGGGTCGTCGCTGTTGACGGTCACGCACAGGCCGGCGGCCAGCAGCGTCTTCAGGTTGTGGTCGGCCAGCGTGTCGAACACGCGCAGCTTCACGTTCGACAGCGGGCACACCGTCAGCGGCACGCGGCTGGCGGCGAGCCTTCGCACCAGCGCGGGGTCGTCGACGCAGCGCACGCCGTGGTCGATGCGCTCGACCCGAAGCACGTCGAGCGCGCTCTGGATGTAGGCCGGCGGCCCTTCCTCGCCGGCGTGCGCGACCAGGTGCAGCCCGAGCTCGCGGCACTTCGCGAACACGCGCGCGAACTTCTCCGGCGGGTGGCCGCGTTCGCTGGAGTCCAGACCGACGCCGATGAAGTGCTGGCGGTAGGGCAGCGCCTGCTCCAGCGTCGCGAAGGCCGCGTCCTCGCTGAGGTGGCGCAGGAAGCACAGGATCAGCCTGGCGGACAGGCCGAACTCGGCGTGCGCACGCCGGCACGCGTGCTCGAGGCCGACGATCACCGTCTCGAACGCGACGCCGCGCTCGGTGTGGGTCTGCGGGTCGAAGAAGACCTCTGCGTGCACCACGTTGTCGGCCGCGGCGCGCTCGAGGTAGGCCCAGGCCAGGTCGAAGAAGTCCTGCTCGGTGCGCAGCACGCTCGCGCCGGCGTAGTACAGGTCGAGGAAGCTCTGCAGGTCGGTGAACGCGTACGCGGCGCGCAGCGCCTCGACGCTCGCATACGGCAGCGCCACGCCGTTGCGCTGCGCGAGCGCGAAGATCAGCTCGGGCTCGAGCGTGCCTTCGATGTGCAGGTGCAGCTCGGCCTTTGGCATCGTGCGCAGCAGCGCCGGCAGGTGCTCGCGCGGGATGGCGTCGAAGTCGATCGCGGGGAGGTCGGACATCACGCGGTCTCGGCAGGCGGTGACGGGTGCGGCGATTCTGCGGCCGGCATGGCGGGCAGCGCTACTTCGGATGGATCCGCGTGATCTTGTTGCCCTGCACGCCGACGCCGGCCATCAGCCCCTTCTGGCCGAAGATGAACGCATAGATGTCGTCGCGCGCGGTGGTCGTCGTCACGCTCTTGGCCTTGCCTTCGTCGAGCACGACCACGCTCGGGCCGACGCCGACCTCGAAGCCCTCGTTGCGGCCGAGCTGCGCGAGCGCGTCCTCGTTCATGAAGAACATCGCGTAGCCGAAGGTCTGTGCGCCCGCCTGCAGGCCGTAGGACGCGCCCGCGGTGCTGTAGTAGGCGACGACCTTGCCGTGCTGGATCAGCGCGCCCTCGCCGTACTGGCCGCCGACCACCAGCCCGGCCTTGGTGACCTTCGGGAAGACGAGCACCGCCTGCGCAGCGCTGGCCAGCGTCTTCGCCGCGGGCACTTTCTTCGTCAGCTTGCCCAGCGCCGCCTTCGCGTCGCGCGACAGGTCGGCCGCCGTTGCCGCCCAGCAGGGCACGGCGACCAGCGCCAGCGCCGCGGCCGCCGCCAGCAGCACCGTGCGGCGCAGTTGCAGGGGCCGGGTCGGCACTGCAGTCGGGCTCATCTTCGACCTCCGTCGGGCGGCGTCGCGCGCGTGCTGCGGCCGCGGCGCCGATCATCGTACGCCCGAGCGCGATGGGCCGCCGGCAGGCCGCATGGCGCTGCGCGCTCGATCCGGCGCGGCGGTCGGGGTCGCGCTGGACTGCTGCAGCTCGCGCTCGCGGAACTCCTGCGGACTGCGCCCGGTCGTCTTGCGAAACGCGCGCGCGAAATGGGCCGGTGCCGCGTAGCCGAGCGCCGCCGAGATCTGCGTGACCGTTGCGTCGCTCGCGCTCAGCAGCTCGGTCGCGCGCCGCGCGCGCAGCGCGTTGGCGAGGCTGCGAAAGTCGGTCCCTTCGCGCTTGAGCTCGCGCTGCAGCGTGCGCACGCTGGTCGCGAGCGCACAGGCGGCGCTGTCGATCGACACTGCGCCGCTCAGCACCTGCGCCCACAGCTGCTGGGCGACGACATCGGTCGCGCTGCGCAGCCGGTGGCACTCGATGCGCGCGCGCGCGAGGTCGTGCACGGTGAGCAGCGGCTGCGGCGGCAGGCGTTGCGCCGGCCGCTGCTGCAGGCACTCGGCCGCCAGCCACACGGCGACCCGCGGCGCGTCGAAGTGCACCGGGCAGCCGAAGGCCTCTTCGAAGCGCTGCGGCAGCGGCGGCGTGGGCAGATCGAGCTCGATCGCGAGCGGCCGCCAGCCCTCGGGCAGGTAGGCGCGGCACAGGCTCGCGATCACACCGGCCGAACCGCTGGCGACGTGGCGGTAGCCCGCAAGGCCCGCCGCTGCGCTCGCATAGCTGATCCTTGCCCGGTCGCCCTGGACGTCCACCGCCACCGCATCGCCCTTGCTGTGGTACGCGACCGTCGATCGCGCGCGTTCCAGCGCAGCGCCGAGCGTCGGCGCACCCAGGATGTAGCGGCCCCAGCAGCCGTAGCGCGCGAGGCTCAGGCAGGGTGCGAGCAGCAGGCCGAACTCGGGCTCACCGCCCAGGTGCGCCACCGCATCGAGGTAGCCCGCGAGCGTGCGGTGCGGGATGAAGCAGTCCTGGTCCTCGATCGCCTCGATGTCGAGCATCGCCGCCTTGCTCGCCGCGCGATGCACGGGGTCGCCGAAGGCGTCGCGCACGAAGGCCGGGACGCCGGCCAGCGCGGTGACCGAGATGACAGGCGTGCGCCCGAGCGGCGAGGCGCCCCCCGCCGGTGGCGCAAAGTGGTTCGCGATTGACATGGATCAGCCGCAGTATGCTCGTCTCGCGCTGCGCCGGCGCGGCCGGATATGCGACGCCCGCGGCGCTGCCGGGCATCCACAGGAGGACGAACGATGAACACGACGACGAAACTCAGCGCACTCGCGATGGCGCTCGCCGCTGCGGGCAGCAGCTGGGCGCAGACGCCCAACCCGCAGCGCGAGGCGTACTTCGGCGAGACCCACCAGCACACCAGTTGGTCGTTCGACGCCTTCATCTTCGGCAACACCAAGACGACGCCCGCGGACTCGTACAAGTACGCCAAGGGCGAGGCGATCCCGCACCCGATGGGCTACCCGATCAAGATCACGACGCCGCTGGACTGGATGGGCGTGACCGACCACTCCGAGTACGTCGGCGTGGTGCAAATGGCCAACGACCCGACCTCGGCGCTCGCCAAGACCGCCCTCGGCAAGCAGCTCGTCGTGCACGACGCCAAGGACATCCAGCGCATCTACTTCCTGCTCGGCGATTCGATGATCAACGGCAAGCCGTTCAAGGAGCTGATGCAGCCGGCGATCGCCGGCACCGTCTGGAAGCGCAACAACGAGATGGCCGACGCCGCCAACGAGCCGGGCAAGTTCACCGCCTTCTGCGCCTACGAGTGGACCTCGACGCCCGACAGCCGCAACATGCACCGCAACGTCTTCTTCAAGGACTGCGCCAAGGTGCCGGAGATGCCGTTCAGCTCGCTCGAATCGACCAACCCGAGCGACCTGTGGGCGTGGATGGACAAGCAGCGCAAGGCCGGCATCGAGCTGCTCGCGATCTCGCACAACGCGAATCTCTCCGACGGCCACATGTTCCCGATCGACGTCGACCAGAAGGGCCGGCCGATCGACGCCGCCTGGGCCGCGTCGCGCGACCGCAACGAGAAGCTCACCGAGATCAAGCAGATCAAGGGCCAGTCCGAGACGCACCCGCTGCTGTCGCCGAACGACGAGTTCGCCAACTACGAGATCCTGAACTACCTGCTCGGCTTCCCGCCGGGGCGCTGGCCGACGATCCACGGCAGCTACGTGCGCCAGGGCTTGAAGGACGGCATCGCGATGCAGCAGGCGCGCGGCTACAACCCGTACAAGACCGGCATCGTCGGCGGGTCCGATTCGCACAACACGGCCACACCCTACCGCCAGATGAACTTCTTCGGCGGCCATGCGTTGAACGACGGCAACATCAAGGAGCGCATGTCGGGCCATGTCTTCGCCGGCCTCGACGTGCGGTATGAGAACCCGGCCGGCCTGACCGGGCTGTGGGCCGAGGAGAACACGCGCGCGTCGCTGTTCGACGCGATGGCGCGCAAGGAGACCTTCGGCACCAGCGGCGTGCGCATCAAGCTGCGCTTCTTCGGCGGCTGGCAGTACGCGCCCGAAGTCCTGAACGGCAGCGAGTGGGTAAAGACCGCGTACGCGCAGGGCGTGCCGATGGGCGCCGACCTGCCGGCGGCCAAGGCGAAGGCGCCGTCCTTCGTCGTCTGGGCGGTGAAGGACCCGACATCGGGCAACCTCGATCGCATCCAGATCGTCAAGGGCTGGAGCCAGAGCGGCCAGAGCTTCGAGAAGGTCTACGACGTCGTCTGGGCGGGCGATCGCAAGCGCGACCCGCAGACCGGCAAGGTGCCGGCGATCGGCAGCACGGTCGACATCGCCAACGCCACCTACACCAACACGATCGGCGCGGTCGAGCTGAAGACGGTGTGGACCGACCCCGACTTCGACCCTTCGCTCGACGCCTTCTACTACGCGCGCGTGCTCGAAATCCCGACGCCGCGCTGGACGACGATCCAGGCCAAGGAGCTCGGCATCGCGCCGCCCGAGGTCGTGCCGGCGACGATCCAGGAGCGCGCCTGGTCGTCGCCGATCTGGTTCGCGCCGACCGCCGACGCGCGCAAGGCGGCCAAGGAGAACCCGAAGGTCGCCGATCTGCTGAAGAAGGGCGCCAAGCAGCTCACCGACGCCGAACTGCGCGCGTTCCTGGTCGGCAAGTCGACCTTTGCGCAGAACAACGTCACCGGCGACAAGTTCATCGTCGCGTGGAACACGGACGGCCAGCGCCAGATCAAGTACGTGAACCCGAAGGTGCCACAGCCGAGCCTGACCGGCGACCTCGAACGCGACGCGTATCTCGGCCTCTCGGCCGCCTACCAGATCAAGGGCGGCAAGGTCACGTCGATGATCGGCAACGCACCGTTCGACACCACCGTCTACAAGCTCGGCGACAAGCACTACGCCGCGCGCAGCAACGAGTTCGGCTACGCGAACTACGAGTTCATCCCGGTGCCGCAGCAGCTCGGCACCGAGGTGCAGTTCAACATGCACGCGAAGTAGCCGCAGCCACGCGACCCGTTTCGCTCTGACTATGAAACCCCGACGATGATTCGACGCCCGACTCCTTCCATTGCCTGCCTGGCACTGCTCGCCCTTCCTCTGCTCGCTGCGGCGCAGTCCGCAGCGATCCCGCGCGAAATCGCCACCCCACCGCGGGTTGAAACGAGCATCGGGACGCTCGAGTTCAACGACGGCGCGCCGAGCGTGGCTACCGCCGAGAAGGTGCGCGACGCGCTCGACTTCAACAACGCGCTCGCGGTCTACAACAACAGCTTCCGCGGTGCGTCGGCCTATGCATTGGGCAAGGGCTTTCGCAGCATCGGCGCCGAAGACAACGCGGTGGTGATCTTCTCCGAGCTGATGGACGCGAAGTCGCTGTTCCTGACGGCCAACGCCGACACCGTCTACTACATGTCGCTGGTGGACCTGACCCAGGGCCCGATGGTCATCGAGCAGCCGCCGATGGGCCTGGGAACGATCAACGACATGTGGTTTTCCTGGGTCGTCGACGTCGGCTTCCCCGGCTCCGACCGCGGTGCAGGCGGCAAGTACCTGATCGTTCCGCCCGGCTACGACGGGCCGTTGCCCGACGGCGGCTACTTCGTCGCCAAGGCACGCACCAACCACGTGCTCTATGCGACCCGCGCGAACCTGGTGAACAACGACCCCAAGCCCGCCGTCGAGAACATCAAGAAGCACCTGAAGATCTACCCGTACAAGCCGGGCGGTTTCGGCACGAGCATCGCGACCGCGCTCGAAGGCAAGGTGCGGCTCGCCGGCAACCCGCCGGTGCCCGAGACCAAGTTCGTCGAAGCCAGCGGCAAGGTGTTCAACACGGTGCCGCCGAGCGACGTCGGTTTCTTCGAGATGATCAACGAGAACGTGCAGCAGGAGCCGGCGACGAGCTACGACGTCGAGCTCTCCGGCCAGCTCGCCGCGATCGGCATCGTCAAGGGCAAGCCGTTCAAGCCCGATGCGCGGATGAAGAAGATCCTCGCCGATGCTGCGGCGGTGGGCAACGCCGCGGGCCGCGTGCTGAACTGGCGCTACGTCGCGTCGCATCCCGACTGGGCCGTCTACCCCGGCTCGATGTGGGGCAACATGCTCTGGGAGGGCGGCGCGAACTTCGAGACGCCGCCGCCGCAGTTCAAGGACGGCATGTTCAAGCCCTTGCCGCCCACCGGCGCACGCACGCTCGATTCGCGCACCGCGTTCTACTACGGCTACACGCTCGATTCGCCGGGCATGATCATGCGCATTCCCGACGTCGGCTCGCAGTACCTGATGGGCTTCCTCGACGCCGCAGGCAAGCCCTTCGACGGCGCGAACACTTACAAGGTGACCCTGCCCAAGGGCATCCCGGCGCGTGCGTTCTGGTCGTTCACGGTCTACGACAACCAGTCGCGCTCGATGCTCGACACGCCGCAGCGCTACCCGCGCGCCGGCAGCCAGAGCTATCCGTCGCCCGCGGCCGAAGCCGGCGCCGACGGCTCGACGACGATCTACTTCGGCCCGAAGCTGCCCGACAGCGTCAAGCGCGGCAACTGGATCCAGACCGTTCCCGGCAAGGGCTGGTTCACGATCCTGCGGCTGTACAGCCCGCTGCCGTCGTTCTTCGACAAGAGCTGGCGGCCGAGTGAAATCGAGCCCGCCGCTTAGTCAGGTGAGCAACGCTTCGGGCGTGCCGCCGCGCTCGCGCATCGGCCGCTGGCTGCGCGAGCCGCTGCTGCACTTCATACTTGCGGGCGCGGCGCTGTTCGGCGTCTACGCGTGGCTCTATCCGTCGGCCTACGAGCCGCCGGACAACAACCGCATCGTCATCACCGAGGACGACCTGAAGCAGGCGAGCGTCGTCTGGCTCGCGCAGGGGCTGCCGCCGCCGACGCCGGCGCAGATGGCGAGCCTGATCGACGGCAAGGTGCGCGAGGAGGTGCTCTATCGCGAAGCGGTCGCGCTCGGCCTCGACCGCAACGACACCATCGTCAAGCGCCGCATGGTGCAGAAGATGGAGTTCCTGGCCGAGGATCTGGCCGCGCTCGGCGAGCCGACCCGCGACGAGCTGAAGGCGTGGTACGACGCGAACCGCGAGCGCTTCGCGCAGCCGCCGCGCGCGTCGTTCCGCCACATCTACTTCTCGCCCGACCGCCGCCACGGACAGGCGCGCGCGGATGCCGAACGCGCGCTCGAACAACTCGCCGGCAAGCCCGCCGCGGCGGCTGACGGCGTGGGCGATCCGTTCATGTTCCAGGCCCACTACCCCGACCGCTCGTTCGATCAGGTCGCCAAGACCTTCGGCCCGGGCTTTGCGCGCGCGCTCTTCGCGCAGGCACCGGGCGGCTGGCGCGGGCCGATCGAGTCGGGTCTGGGCTGGCACCTGGTGTGGATCGACGAGCTGACGCCCCAGCAGGTGCCGGCCTTCGACGAGATCGAGCCCGAGGTCAAGCAGGCGTGGATCGCCGAGCGGCGCGAGACCATGAAGCGCGAGGCCTACGAGGCGATGCGCGCGCGCTATACGGTGGTGTTGCCGCGCGTGAGTGCGCCGGATCGCGCGGCGTCCGGGGCGGCACGCACAGCGCCCACGGACGTGCCGGCGCCGGGGGCGCAGTGAACGGCCGGCGTCCACTGCACCCTGCCCTGCCGTTCGTGCTGCGCTGGCTGCTGCTGGTCGCCGCCTGCGTGCTGGCGCCCGGCGCGCAGGCGCACGAGGCGCGGCCCGCGTACCTGCAGCTCACCGAGACCGGCCCCGGCCGCTACGACGTCGTCTGGCGCACGCCGCTGCTGTCGGGCATGCGCCTGCCGGTGGTGCTGCGCCTGCCGGAAGGCACGCGCACGCTCAGCGGCCCGAGCGAGCGCGACTTCCCCGACTCGGTCGTCGAGCGTCGCACGATCGAGGTCGCCGGCGGCCTGGAAGGCAAGCGCATCGAGTTCGTCGGCCTGCAGGCGACGATCACCGACGTGCTCGCGCGAGTGCAGACGCGTGACGGGCGGATGTCGACGACCTTGGTGCAGCCTTCCAAGCCGTGGCTCGAGGTGAGCGCGCCGCAGGGGCCGCTCGCGGTGTTCGCGACCTACGCACGCCACGGCGTCGAGCACATCCTGCTCGGCGCCGACCACCTGCTGTTCGTCTTCGGGCTGCTGCTGATCGTGCGCACGCCGTGGATGCTGCTGAAGGCGATCACCGCGTTCACCGTCGCGCACAGCATCACGCTCGCGGCCGCGACGCTCGGCTACGCGCACATCCCGGCGCCGCCGCTGAACGCCGCGATCGCGCTGTCGATCCTCTTCCTCGGGCCCGAGATCGTGCGCGTGTGGCGCGGCGAAACGAGCTTCACGATCCGCAACCCGTGGGTCGTCGCGTTCGCCTTCGGCCTGCTGCACGGCTTCGGCTTCGCCAGCGGCCTGACCGCGCTCGGCCTGCCGCAGGGCGACATTCCGCTCGCGCTGTTCGCGTTCAACGTCGGCGTCGAGATCGGGCAGCTCGCCTTCGTCGCGCTGATCCTGCTGCTCGTGCGCGCGTTCAAGGCGCTGCAGATCCACGGGTCGCGCCCGATGCAGCTCGTACCGGCCTACGTCGTCGGCACGCTGGGCGCGTTCTGGACGATCCAGCGCGTCGTGATGATGATCGAGGGGGGATGATGAAACGACTCCACATGCCGCTTGCCGAATGGCTATGTGCCGCGCGTTGCGCGCAGCATCGACGCCTGCACCGCGGCTCGTCTGCTGCGCGGCGCGTCGCTGCCGCGGCCCTCGCGCTGTGCGCAGCGCCGGCCCTCGCCCACGTCGAGGCGGGGCAGGCGACGGGCTTTGCCACCGGCTTCGCGCACCCGTTCTCGGGGCTGGACCACATCCTCGCGATGGTCGCGGTCGGCCTGTGGGGCGCGCAGCTCGGCGCGCCGGCGATCTGGATCCTGCCGATCACCTTTCCGCTGGTGATGGCCTTCGGCGGCTTCCTCGGCCTGATCGGCGTCGCGCTCCCGGGCGTCGAGGTCGGCATCGCGGCGTCGGCGGTGCTGCTCGGCGCCGCGGTGATGAGCGAGCGCCGCGTGTCGCTTTACGCCGCGGCCGCGCTCGTCGGCTTCTTCGCGATCTTCCACGGCCACGCGCACGGCACCGAGCTGCCGCCCGGCCAGAGCGGGCTGCTCTACAGCCTCGGCTTCGTCGTCGCCACCGGCTGCCTGCACGCGATCGGCATCGCCGCCGGCGCGGCGCACCGCTGGCCGACCGGCAAGCTGATGCTGCGCATCGCCGGCGGCGGCGTCAGCCTGGGCGGGCTGTACTTCCTGTGGGGCGCGCTCGCGTGACGGTCGCAGCGCGGCGCGCCAGGCTCGGCCCGGCGGCCGTCGCAACTGCGGCGCTCGCCCCGCAGCTCGCGCACGCCCATCTGGTGTCGACCGGCCTCGGCCCGCTCTACGACGGCATGCTGCACTTCGCGCTGTCGCCCGAGATCCTGCTGCCGGTGCTCGCGGTCGCGATCCTCGCCGGGCTGCGCGGCCGCGCGCAGGTGCGCCTCGCGCTCGTCGCGTTGCCGCTCGCATGGCTGCTCGCGGGCATCGCCGCCGACGCTACCGCCATCGCGCTGCCGGACGCGCTGGCTTGGCTGCCGCTGCTGCTCGCCGGCGGCCTGGTCGCGCTCGATCTGCCGTTGCCGCCTGCGGCGACCACGGCGATCACCGCGCTGCTCGGCGCCGCGCTCGGCTCGGCCAACGGCGCCGCGCTGGCGCAGGCGGGCGCCGGCGTGCGCGGCGTGTTCGGCAGCACGGCGGCGGTGTTCGTCGTCGCGACGCTTGCCGCCGCGGCCGTCACGTCGTGGCAGGCCGGCTGGCTGCGCATCGTCTGGCGCGCCGCCGGCAGCTGGATCGCCGCCGGCGGGCTGCTGCTGCTCGGCTGGACGCTGCGTTAGCCGCTGTTTGTCGGTGCTGTCGGCCGGGTGCGATCCGTCACCGGAGCCGCGGTCAGTCCGGCGAGGCCAGCGGCCACCGCAACGCCGCATCGCCGTCTGCAGTTCGGCGTCGCGGGTCGCCAGCGGCAGGCGCCGACGCAGCCCCCGGGCAGGCGCGCCACCCCGGTAGGACGGCAATAGCTCGCGCGCAGCCACCCGGCGCGCGGTCATCAACGGCGGCCATCGCGAATCAGATCCAGGCTCTTCAGTCTCTCGCGGCCGAAGGCGCGGCGGGCCCGCTCGGGCCGCGCGACCGCATCGTCGGTGCTGCGCCGGCGCTGCGCGGCATCCTCCGGCGGCGCCAGCCGGGCAACCACCTTGCCGCGGCGCGTGATTTTGATCACCTCGCCGGCGATCACCCGGTCGACCAGCTCGGACATGCGGTTCTTGGTTTCGAACAGCACGACGGCGGGCATGGCTCCGATCCTCTCAGGATCGCCCAATATGGCCAGCTAGCTTGATGCACGCAAGGGCCGCCCGGGCTGCTCGCCCGCGCGCGACGGGCCCGGCGCCGGATCGCAGCGGCACGTCACCAGATCAAGCGGCTCTTCGCGATCACTCGAGAGCGCACGCGGTGCGCGGAGCGCCACGTTCTGCGCAGTCGGCAACATACGCGCCGGCCTGCGTCGAACTATGATGCCCCGACATGGACGGGAGCAGTGTTTGGAGAACGAAGACGGCGGCCGATCGGTCGCACTCTATTGGGATTTCGAGAACCTGCATGCGGGTGCGCTCGATGCCAAGCAAGGCGACGGTACCTATGCTCGCCCCGACAACCGCTTCAAACCTCAGGAGCCGGTGGTCGATGTGCAGGCAGTCGTCGAGTTTGGCGCGTCCTTCGGCCCCATCGCGATCAATCGTGCCTATGGCAACTGGCAGTATTTCGGGCGTTATCGCGACGCGCTGCTCCAGTCCGCCGTCGAGCTGATCCAGCTGTTCCCGCCAGGTGCGTCGGCGAAGAACGGCGCCGACATCAAGCTCTGCCTCGACGCGATCGAGGATGTCTCGCGCTTCGCCCACATCGGCACCGTGATCATCATCGGCGGCGACAGCGATTTCATGCCGGTCGCGCAGAAGATCAAGGCCGCCGGACGCACCCTGGTGGGTGTGGGCAACCGTCGAAACACGAACAGACACTGGGCCAAAAGCTGTGCCGAGTTCCGGTTCTATGACGGCCTGGTACAGATCGCCGGCGGCGCCGAACCGGTGGTGGTCGAGGCGACGGACGTTTCGCCCGCCGCGGCCGCCCCGGTGCCCGCCGCCGACATGGTATGTCGCGCGATCCGGCTGCTGTCTGAGGCCAAGGGCGAGCCGTGGGTGAACAAGGGTTCGGTCTGGCCCATGATCAAGCGGCTGGACCCGACCTTCGACGTCAAGGAACACGGCTATGCCGGTTTCGCCGAGTTGGTGAAGTCGCTGAACTCGGTCGTCGAGATCAGGAAGGGCGAATCCGATCACATGCTGCGGCTGCGCGCCGCCACACCATCACCCGCACCGGACGCAGCAACTACTTCGGCGTGATCCGGCTGATCTTGTTGCCCTACACCCCGAGGCCGGCCATCAGCCCCTTCTGACCGAAGACGAAGGCGTAGATGTCGTCCTTCATCGCCGTCGTGGTCGTGGTCTTGGCCATGCCTTCGTCGATCACCACCACGCTCGGGCCGACGCCGACCTCGAAGCCGTGGTTCTTGCCGAGCTGCGCGATCGCGTTGTCGTTCATGAAGAACATCGCGTAGCCGAAGGTTTGCGCACCGGCCTGCAGGCCGTGCGACGCGCCGGTAGTGCTGTAGTAGCTGACCACCTTGCCGCCCTGGATCAGCGCGCCTTCGCCGTACTGGCCGCCGATGACGAGACCGGCCTTGGTGACCTTCGGGAACACTAGCACCGCCTTCGCATCCTTGGCCAGCGCCTGCGCCGCCGGCACCTTCGCGCTCAGCTGCTGGAGCGCGGCCGGCCTTCTACCGGCTGGCGATCTGCGCCGCCGAATCGGCATGCGCCGGCAGCACGACGAGCCCGCCGAGCGTGGCCAGCGCGGCGAGTGCGCGCCGGCGTGCAGCGGGTGCGGGGATCGGGCGGTGGTGAACGGTCATGGTGTCCTCGTTCTCGCGGCAGGCCGGGCGGCGGCGCGGCGACCTGCCGATCGTGCGCGCCGGGGGGCACCCCGCCACGTAAAACGCCGCCGGGCGCTGCGCTCCGCGGCGGCGTGGTGGTGGACGGCGCCGTGGCTCTACTTGCCGCTGGGCACCTTGCCTTCGACGCCCTTCACGAAGAAGTCGACCTTGTCGAGCCAGGCCTGGTCGGGCATCGCGTCGGCCGCGAGCCGTTCCTTGCCCTCGTTGTCGACCACCGGGCCCTTGAACGGGCTGAAGCTGCCGTCCTTGTAGCCCTGCTTGATCTCGTCGATCTTCTTCTTGATCTCGTCGGGCACCGCGTCGTTGATCTTGACCAGGTCGTTGGCGCCGTCCTTGTAGCCCAGCACTTCGCGGTCGGACTTCCAGGTGCCGTCGAGCACCTCCTTGACCGCCTTCTTGTAGAACGGCCCCCAGTACAGCAGGTTCGACGCCAGCTGCGCCTTGGGCGCAACCTCGCTCATGTCCGAATCCCAGCCGAACGCGTACTTGCCGTTCTTCTCGGCGGTCTGGATCACCGCGGTCGAGTCGGTGTTCTGCAGCAGCACGTCGGCGCCGGCGTTGATCAGGCTCTGCGCGGCCTCGGCCTCCTTCGGCGGGTCGAACCAGGTGTTGATCCACACCACCTTGGTCTTGACCTTCGGGTTCACGCTCTGCGCGCCGCGGGTGAAGGCGTTGACGTTGCGCAGCACCTCGGGGATCGGGAAGGTGCCGACGAAGCCCAGCGTGTCGGTCTTGGTCATCGCGCCGGCGATCACGCCCGACATGTACGCGTCCTCGTAGATGCGGTGGTCGTACACGCCGAGGTTGGGGGCGAGCTTGTAGCCGGTCGCGTGCTCGAACTTGACGTCGGGGAACTCGGCCGCGACCTTCACCGTCGGCTCCATGTAGCCGAAGCTGGTGGTGAAGATCAGCTTGTTGCCCTGCGCCGCCAGGTCGCGCAGCACGCGCTCGGCGTCGGCGCTCTCGGGCACCTTCTCGACGTAGGTGGTCTTGACCTTGTCGCCGAACTCGGCCTCGACCGCGCGGCGGCCCTCGTCGTGCGCGTGGGTCCAGCCGGCGTCGCCGATCGGCCCGATGTAGACCCAGGCCACCTTCAGCGGCTCGGGTGCGGCGGCCGCGGCCGAGGCCGCCGCCGGGGCGGCTTCGGCGGCGGGCGGCGGTGCCGGCTCCTCCTTCTTGCCGCAGCCGACCAGCGCGCTCAGCGCGGCGGCGGCGGTGAGGCCGAGCAGGGTGCGTTTGTTCATCAGGCTCATGCGCAGGGGCTCCTGGAGAAAGGGGCAACGGGGTGTGAAGCGCGGGATTCTAGGGGCGCGCCCCGGCGCGGCCCGCGCCGCGTCAGCCGCCGGGGTGGAACGGCCGGCCCAGCGACGCCGGCATGTTGATGCGGATCCAGGTCGGGTTGCGGCTGATCACCGCGAGCACGACGATCGTCGCCAGGTACGGCAGCATCGCCAGCAGCTGGCTCGAGATCTCCACCCCCGCGCCCTGCAGCGCGAACTGCGCCATCGTCACGCCGCCGAACAGGTACGCTCCCAGCAGCACGCGCAGCGGCCGCCAGGTCGCGAACGGGGTCAGCGCCAGCGCGATCCAGCCGCGGCCGGCGACCAGCCCCTCGACCCACAGCGGCGCGTAGACCACCGACAGAAACGCGCCGGCCACGCCGCACAGCGCGCCGCCGGCCATCACCGCGGCCAGCCGGATCCAGCGCACCGGGTAGCCGAGCGCGTGCGCCGACTCGGGCGACTCGCCGACCGCGCGCAGCACCAGCCCGGCGCGGCTGCGGTACAGGAACCACATCGCCAGCGCGACCAGCGCGATCGCGATGTAGACCATCGGGTGGTGGCGGAACAGCGCCGGCCCGATGAACGGGATCTGCGCCAGGCCCGGCACCTCGAAGGGCGTGCGCTCGGCGAGCTTCTGGCCGACGTAGCCGATGCCGACGAAGGCCGAGAAGCCGTAGCCGAACAGGCTGACCGCCAGCCCGGTCGCGTACTGGTTGGTGTTCAGCCAGATAACCAGCACGCCGAAGGCCGCGGCCAGCGCCGCGCCGCCGGCGGCGCCGGCGACGACGGCC
>CAZKCJ010000010.1:0-19544 GCA_964550885.1 uncultured Rubrivivax sp.
GGCTTGAAAGTCACTGTTCATGCGGTCTTGCCAGCGGCACAAAGCGGTCAACTGCTGGAAGTAGGGTCAGACCTCGCCGAGCCAGCGCGCCAGCGTGAACGCCGGGTCGGGCTCGCCGCCGGGCTTGGCGATGCCGCTCAGGCGCAGCACCGGCTCGCCATCGACCGCGAGCGTGCCCTGGCAGAAGATCAGGCTGCGCGTGGCGCGCAGCACTTGCAGCCGCCCGTCGATCCACGCGCCTTCGGGCGCCGGCGCGATGAAGTCGCAGTTCAGGCTGACGGTGAGCGCGTAGCGTCCGCCGGCGCGCGCGCTCGCGCCCAGCACCAGCAGCATGTCGGCCAGCGTGCCGAGCATGCCGCCGTGGCAGCTGCCGCCCGGGTTGCAGTGGCGCCGCTCGACCCGCAGGCCGAGCATCAGCCCGTCGCCGTCGCGCCGGCCGTACAGCGGCCCGCAGGCCTCGATGAACGGGTTCGCCGGCAGCCGCAGCGCGGCGAAGCCGTCGGGGATGGCCCGGCTCACCGTGCACCGCCCCGCCCGGCGCCGCCGGCATCGACGCCAGCGCCGCTCACGCGAGCCGCCGCAGATTGCGCAGCGCGACGGTCAGCATCGCCAGGTCCACCGTGGTCGCGGTGTCGACTTCGTCCAGCGAGCGCGCCGCCGCCTGCAGCTCCTCGTGGCGGCGCGCCTGCCACGCGTCCAGCCGCTCGGCGACGCTGCCGCTGCGCGCGGCCAGCACCTCCAGCGTGATCGCGCGCTGCAGCGCCGCCAGCTCCTCGGCGAGCGCGATGCGCGCCAGCTGGTCCCAGTGCCCGGTGCCGGCGAGCGCGTCGATCCGGCGCAGCAGCCGGCGCAAGCCGAGCCGGGTGCCGATCTCGCGGTGCACCGTGGCCACGTCGTCCAGCGGCTGGCCGCTGCGCTCGGCGAGCTCGGCGATGTCGAGCGCATCGAACAGCCACGGCGTCACCGCGACCGCGGCCGCGAGCTCCGCCGGCACGCCGCCGTCGACCCAGCCGGCAGCGACCTCGCCGCCGGCGGCCAGCGCCTCCAGCCGCGGGCGCAGCGCCGCCACCGCCGGCGCCAGGCGCCCGATCAGCGCCTGCAGCGGCTCGGCCAGCCGCCGCGGCTGCACGAACCAGTTGACCGCGCGCGGCAGCGAGCCCTTCAGCCGCAGGAACAGCGCCGCCTGCAGCGCGTCGTCGACCTGCCCGTCCAGCGCCTCGATCTGCCGCCACAGCGGCAGCAGGCCGAACACCTCGCGCGCGGCCAGGTACGCGCGCACCACCTGCACCGGCGTCGCGCCGCTGGTCTCGCCCAGCCGGTGCACGAAGGTCGCGCCGACGCGGTTGACCATGTGGTTGAGCACGTGCGTGGCGATGATCTCGCGCCGCAGCGGGTGCTGCGGGATCCACGGCGCGAAGCGCTCGCGCAGCTGCGCCGGGAAGTAGCGCGTCAGCGCGCCCGCGACCAGCGGATCCTCGAGCAGCTCGGAGTCGATCAGCTCGTCGAACAGCCACATCTTGGCGTAGGCGAGCAGCACCGCGCCCTCGGGCGTGGTCAGCGCCTCGCGCTGCGCGCGCCGGTGGGCGAGCTGGTCGTCGCTGGGCAGCGCCTCCACCGTGCGGTCGAGCCGGCCGCTGCTCTCCAGGAAGTGCAGGAAGCGCTGCTGCTCGTCGAGCAGCGCCAGGCCCTCGCGCCGCGCCAGCGCCAGCGCCAGCGTCTGGTGGTAGTTGTCGGCGAGCACCAGCGCGGCGATCTCGTCGGTCATCTGCGGCAGCAGCGCGTTGCGCTGCGCTGCGCTCAGCGCGCCGGCGGCCAGCGGCAGCCCGAGCAGGATCTTGATGTTGACCTCGTGGTCCGAGGTGTCGACACCGGCGGAGTTGTCGATCGCGTCGGTGTTGATGCGCACGCCGGCGCGCGCCGCCTCGATCCGGCCGCGTTGGGTGAAGCCGAGGTTGCCGCCTTCGCCGACCACGCGGCAGCGCAGCTGCGCGCCGTCGACACGCACCGCGTCGTTGGCGCGGTCGTGCACCTGCGCGTGGGTCTCGTCGCCGGCCTTCACGTAGGTGCCGATGCCGCCGTTGTAGAGCAGGTCCACCGGCGCGCGCAGGATCGCCTGCAGCAGCTCGTTCGGGCTCAGCCGGCTCACGCCCGCATCGTCCAGGCCCAGCGCGGCGCGCAGCTGCGGCGACACCGGGATCCACTTGTCGGTGCGCGCCCACACGCCGCCACCGGGCGAGATCAGGCTCGCGTCGTAGTCGGCCCAGGACGAGCGCGGCAGCGCGTACAGCCGCTCGCGCTCGGCGAAGGAGCGCGCGGCGTCAGGCGACGGGTCGACGAACACGTGGCGGTGGTCGAAGGCGGCCAGCAGCCGGATGTGGCGCGAGCGCAGCATGCCGTTGCCGAACACGTCGCCGGACATGTCGCCGATGCCGACCACCGTGAAGTCCTGCGCCTGCGGGTCGTGGCCGAGCTCGCGGAAGTGGCGCTTGACGCTCTCCCACGCGCCGCGCGCGGTGATCGCCATGCGCTTGTGGTCGTAGCCGACGCTGCCGCCTGACGCGAACGCGTCGCCGAGCCAGAAGCCGTACTCGGCCGAGACCGCGTTCGCGTGGTCCGAGAAGCTGGCGGTGCCCTTGTCGGCGGCGACCACCAGGTACGGGTCGTCGCCGTCGACGCGGTGCACCAGCGGCGGCGGCACGACCGCGTCGCCCACGCGGTTGTCGGTCAGGTCGAGCAGACCGCGCAGGTAGTCCTGGTAGCAGGCCACGCCCTCGCGCAGGAACGCGTCGCGCTCGGTCGCGGGCGGCGCCTTCTTCAGCACGAAGCCGCCCTTGCTGCCGACCGCGACGATCACCGTGTTCTTGACCATCTGCGTCTTGACTAGGCCCAGCACCTCGGTGCGGAAATCCTCGGGCCGGTCGCTCCAGCGCAGGCCGCCGCGCGCGACCTTGCCGCCGCGCAGGTGGATGCCCTCGAAGCGCGGCGAGTACACGAAGACCTCGTACAGCGGCCGCGGCAGCGGCAGGCCCGGCACCCGCGCGCAGTCGAACTTCAGGCTCAGGAACGGCCGCAGCGGCCCGGCTTCGCCCGAGTTGCCGACGCCGCTGCGCCAGTGGTTGGTGCGCAGCGTCGCCAGGATCAGCCCGAGCAGCTGGCGCAGCACCCGCTCCTCGTCGGGGCTCGCGACCTGCTCCAGCGCCTGCTCGATCGCGGCCGCCTGCGCGGCCGCGCCCGCGGCGTCGTGCTCGGTGGGGTGCAGCCGCAGCCGGAACAGCTCGACCAGCATGCGCGCGACCTGCGGCCGCGCCTGCAGCGCGGCTTCGATCGCCGGCTGCGACAGCGCGAAGCCGATCTGCCGGCAGTACTTCGCATAGGCGCGCAGCACGACGATCTCGCGCGGGCTCAGCCGCGCATGCAGCACCAGTCGGTTGAAGCCGTCGCTCTCGATCTCGCCGTCGAACACCTGCGCGAAGCCGGTCTCGAAGCGCTGCGCGAGCTGCGCCAGCTCGTCGTCGGCGCCGACCTCCAGGCCGAGCCGGAACTCGTGCAGCGACACGCCGTGGTCGCCGTCCAGCGGCAGGCGGAAGTGGTCCTCGCCCAGCACCCGCGCGCCCAGGTGCTCGAGCATCGGCAGGCTGTCGGACAGCATGATCTCGTCGCCCAGCCGGTAGACCTTGAAGCCCAGCGTGCCCGCCGGCGCTGCCGGCGGCCGGTGCAGCGCCAGCGCCAGCGGTTGCGTCGGGCCGAGGGTGCCTAGCTTGCGCAGGTCGGCAACCGTGGCGTCGATGTCGTGCAGGTCGCGGTAGGTCTGCGGCAGGCAGCCGGCCCAGCGCCGGAACAGCGCGCTGCCGTCGGCCTCGCCGAGCGCATCGGTCAGCGCCTCGCGCAGGCGGTCGTCCCAGCGGCGTGCGGCCGCGACCAGCTCCTTCTCCAGCGCGGGCAGGTCGACCTCGGGCACTTGGCCCGGGCGGGTGCGCGCGGTCACGTGGATGCGCGCGAGCAGCGAGTCGGTCAGCAGCACCTCCGACTGCGCGCGGGTGCCGGCGAAGGCGTCGCTGAGGATCGCCTGGAAGCGCCGGCGCATCTCGTTCGAGTAGGTGTCGCGCGGCACGTAGACCAGGCACGACACGAAACGCTCGTAGGGGTCGCGCCAGACGAACAGGCGCAGCCGCTGGCGCTGCTCGGCCGCGACGATGCCCAGCGCGATCTCGTACAGCTCGTCGGCGTCGATCTGCATCAGGTCGTCGCGCGGGTAGGTCGCGAGGATCTGCTCGAGCGCCTTCGCGCGGTGCCCGTGCTGCGGCAGCGCCGCACGCGCGGTCACCGCGGCGACCTTCTCGCGCAGCAGCGGGATCTCGGCCACGCGCGCGGCGTACGCGCTGGTGGTGAACAGGCCGACGAAGCGGTGCTCGCCGATCACCCGCCCGGCCGCGTCGTAGCGCTTGACGCCGACGTAGTCGGTGAAGCCGGGCCGGTGCACGGTGGAGCGGGTGCGCGCGCGCGTGACCAGCACCACCGGCAGCGGCGCGTGCGCCATCGCGCGCGCGCCCGGCGGCACCTTTGCGAAGCTGGCCGACAGCTCGGCGCTCTCGTCGCCGAGCACGCCCAGCGCGCTGCCGGGCACCAGCCGCAGCGCGACCTCGCCGCCGACGTCGACCAGGTCGAGGCAGCGGTAGCCGAGCAGCGTGAAGTGGTCGTCGGCGAGCCAGCGCAGGAAGGCGCGGCTCTCAGTCACCAGCTCGACCGGCAGCTCCGGCGGCGGCGGGTCGAGCGCCGCGGCGACCGCGCGCAGCTGCGCGAGCATCGTCTTCCAGTCGCGCACGACCACGCGCACGTCGCCCAGCACCCGCTCCAGGCCCTGCGCCAGCGCGGCCAGCTCGGCCGGCTCGACCAGGCGATCGACCTCGAGGTACATCCACGACTCGCGCACGCCGTCGGCCGCTTTGCCCTCGTCCGGCTGCACCGCGCGCAGCGCCTGCAGCCGCCCGCGCAGGTCGCGCCGCACCACCAGCACCGGGTGGATGATCAGGTGCTGCGCCAGGCCCTGGCGCTGCAGCTCCATCGTGGTCGAGTCGACCAGGAACGGCATGTCGTCGTTGACCACCTCGATCACCGTGCGGCGCGCGCCCCAGCCGTGCTCGGCCTCGGGCGGCGACAGCACGCGCACGCGGGTCTCGCCGGGCTGGCGCTCGGCGCCGAACTGCCAGCACGACAGCAGCGCCTGGAGCATGTCCGCGACCGGGTGGCGGGCCAGATCGTCGGCGTCCAGGTCCGGCATCCAGCTGCGCACCAGGGCCTCGAAGGAGGGCAGCAGCGCCGGATCGGGAATCCGGCCGGCGGCCATCTCGATCAGGGCCGCCGCGCGCTGCGCGTGCGCCGCGCCGGTGCTCGCATCCATCGCCTCTTCTCCTGTGTGTGCCGGGTCGTTCGACCGAGGAAGCTTAGCCCAGTCGGGCCGCCGCGCACCGGCGCATGGCCGCAGCGCCGGCCGCCTCGGCGGCAGCGGCGGCGGGCCGCAGCCGTGCGCCGGGATCGTGTAGCATCGCCGCCCATGGCCTCGGTGTCGTCGTACTTTGCGTTCGGGTTTAGGACCTGCCCCCGGCGGCCGGACCCTTCTGCGCGCGACTCCCGAACCTGACGCAGACCGATCCAGAGAAACCGCCGGCAACCCCGGCGGTTTTTTTCTGCCGGCCGCCGACCCACCGCAGGAACCCCCGCATGAGCCCCCGCCCCGCACCCACCGCCGACCCGCGCCTGGCGCCGCCCGAGAAGACCGGCGCCACCGACGACCAGCGCATCCGCGACATCACGCCGCTGCCGCCGCCCGAGCACCTGATCCGCTTCTTCCCGATCGCCGGCACCGCCGCCGAGCGGCTGATCGGCCAGACCCGCGACGCGGTGCGCCGGATCATGCAGCGCGCGGACGACCGGCTGCTGGTGATCATCGGCCCGTGCTCGATCCACAACCCGGCCGCGGCGCTGGACTACGCGCGCCGGCTGAAGGCCGAGCGCGAGCGCTTCGCCGACACACTCGAAGTGGTGATGCGGGTGTACTTCGAGAAGCCGCGGACCACGGTCGGCTGGAAGGGGCTGATCAACGACCCGTACCTGGACGAGAGCTATCGCATCGACGAGGGCCTGCGCATGGCGCGGCAGCTGCTGGTCGAGCTGAACCGGCTGGGGGTGCCGGCGGGCAGCGAGTTCCTCGACGTGATCAGCCCGCAGTACATCGGCGACCTGATCAGCTGGGGCGCGATCGGCGCGCGCACCACCGAGAGTCAGGTGCACCGCGAGCTGGCCTCGGGCCTGTCGGCGCCGGTGGGCTTCAAGAACGGCACCGACGGCAACGTGAAGATCGCGATCGACGCGGTGCTCGCCGCCAGGCGCGCGCACCACTTCCTGTCGGTGCACAAGAACGGCCAGGTGGCGATCGTGCAGACCCGCGGCAACCGCGACTGCCACGTGATCCTGCGCGGCGGGCGCGCGCCCAACCACGACGCCGCGCACGTGGCCGCGGCCTGTCGCGAGATCGAGGCGGCGAAGCTGGACTGCGCGCTGATGGTCGACTGCAGCCACGCGAACAGCCTGAAGCAGCACCAGCGCCAGCTTGAGGTCGCCGGCGACGTCGCCGCGCAGGTCGCCGGCGGCGGGCGCAGCATCTTCGGCGTGATGGTCGAGAGCCACCTGGTCGCCGGCGCGCAGGCCTTCACCCCCGGCAAGGACGATCCAGCCGAGTTGACCTACGGCCAGAGCATCACCGACGCCTGCCTGGGCTGGGACGACTCGCGCACGGTGCTGCAGCTGCTCAGCGACGCGGTGCTGGCGCGCCGCCGCGGCGCGGCGCGCGGCTGAGCGCGGCGGCGAGACTGCAGCTCGATCGAAAGTCGGCGCGCGCGACGCGCGTCGGCTACTCGCCCTGGCGCGCCAGCTTTTCGCTGCGCCAGTACACGTCGTCGCCGCCGCGGCCGTCGAGCAGCGCGCGGTTGAGCACGCGCGCCAGCACGAACAGCAGGTCCGACAGGCGGTTCAGGTACTGCCGCGGCGCGGCGTTGACCGCGTCGCTGGCCGCCAGCGTGATCAACGAGCGCTCGGCGCGGCGTGCGACCGTGCGGCCCAGATGCGCCAGCGCCGCGGCGCGGGTGCCGCCGGGCAGGATGAACTCGGCCAGCCGCGGCAGCTGCGCGTTGTAGCGCGCGAGCGCGTCGTCCAGCTGCTGCACCGCCTCGGCCTTCAGCAGCGTGTAGCCGGGGATGCTGAGCTCGCCGCCCAGGTTGAACAGCTGCTGCTGGATCGCCAGCAGCAGCTCGCGCACGTCCCCCGGCAGCGGCTCGGCCAGCAGCACGCCGATGGTCGAGTTCAGCTCGTCGACGTCGCCGAGCGCGCACACGCGCGCGTGATTCTTCGGCACCCGGCTGCCGTTGCCCAGCCCGGTGCTGCCGTCGTCACCGGTGCGGGTGGCGATCTGTGTCAAGCGCTTGCCCATGGCCGGCGATTGTGCCGCGGCGGGCGCGCGCGCCGCGAGCTCGCCGATCGCCGCAGCGCCCGCGGGCCCATCGGCCGCGGCGATCGGGCCGGTCGCGTTCAGCCGGCCAGCCGCAGCGCCAGCCGCTCGAGCAGCGGCCGGCGGCGCCAGCTGTCGCAGGCGCGGCGCGCGAACTCGCGCCCGCGCGGGTTCAGCCGGTAGTAGCGCACCGATGCAAAGCCTTGCGGGTTGTCGTACTCGTCGACCAGCCGGTACTCGAGCAGCGTGCGGTGCGCGCTGTACAGCGGCGCGCCGTCGAGCAGGCAGCCGCCGCTCAGGTCGCCGACCCGCACCATCACGCCGCCGCGGCGCAGCGCGCGCAGCGCGTCGATGAGCTCGCCGCGGTCGGCAATGATGCGGCGTTCAGTCATCTGGGCTCGGGCAGGGTTCGAGACGATGCCCGCATCGTCGCACCGCGCGGCGCCGCGCAGGGCCCGAGAAGCACCGCGGCTCGCCGCCAGTTCTGCTGCGGCGCCGGGCGCGCGTCCCTAGAATGCCCGCGTGGCGCCGCCACGGCGAGGAGCGCGCGATGAACACCCCGGTCCCGGGCCACCTGCTGCCCACCTACGAACGCCGCCGCGTGCCGCCGGCGATGCTGGCCGAGCTGCAGCAGCGCTTCGGCGCGCGCTGCAGCACCGCCGCCGCGGTGTGCGAGCAGCATGGCCGCGACGAATCGCCGTACCCGGTGACGCCGCCCGACGCGGTGGTCTACTGCCACGACACCGACGAGGTCGCTGCGGTGGTCGCGCTCGCCGCCGCCCACGCGGTGCCGGTGATCGCCTACGGCGCGGGTTCGTCGCTCGAAGGCCACCTGCTCGCGGTGCAGGGCGGCATCAGCCTGGATCTGTCGGCGATGACCGAGATCGTGCGCGTGAACCCGGAGGACCTGACGGTCACGGTCCAGGCCGGCGTGACCCGCGAGCAGCTGAACCAGGAGATCAGGCACCTGGGGCTGTTCTTCCCGATCGACCCGGGGGCCAACGCCAGCCTGGGCGGCATGACCGCCACCCGCGCCAGCGGCACCAACGCGGTGCGCTACGGCACGATGCGCGAGAACGTGCTGGCGCTGACCGTGGTCACCGCCAGCGGCGAGGTGATCCGCACCGGCACGCGCGCACGCAAGTCGGCGGCCGGCTACGACCTGACCCGGCTGTTCGTCGGCAGCGAGGGCACGCTCGGCGTGATCACCGAGGTCACGCTGCGGCTGTACCCGCTGCCCGAGGCGGTCAGCGCGGCGATCTGCCACTTCCCGTCGGTCGCAGCCGCGGTCGACACCACGATCCAGGTGATTCAGACCGGCGTGCCGATCGCGCGCTGCGAGCTGCTCGACCGCAACGCGGTGCGTATGCTCAACGCGCAGAGCAAGCTCGGCCTGCGCGAGCAGCCGATGCTGCTGATGGAGTTCCACGGCAGCGCGGCGTCGGTGCAGGAGCAGGCGCAGACCGTGCAGGCGATCGCCGCCGAGCTCGGTGGCGAGGGCTTCGAGTGGGCGACCACGCCCGAGGAGCGCAGCCGGCTGTGGAGCGCGCGCCACAAGGCCTACTTCGCCGGCATGCAGGCGAACCCGGGCTGCCGCAGCGTGACCACCGACACCTGCGTGCCGATCTCGCGGCTGGCCGAGATCATCGAGGCCAGCGTCGCCGACGCCGACGCGAGCGGCCTGCCCTACTACATCGTCGGCCACGTCGGCGACGGCAACTTCCACCTCGCCTACCTGGTCAAGGAGGGCGACCCGCAGGAGCGCGCGCTCGCCGAGGACGCGAGCCTGCGGATGGTGCGCCGGGCGATCGCGCTCGAAGGCACCTGCACCGGCGAGCACGGCATCGGCCTGCACAAGATCCGCTTCCTGGCCGACGAGACCGGCGCCGGCGCGGTCGAGGTGATGCGCGCGCTCAAGCGCGCGCTGGACCCGCTGGACATCCTGAACCCGGGCAAGATCTTCACGCTGTGACGCGCGCCGGGCGCGCGGCCGCGGCTCGCGCGCTCACGGCGGCGGCGCCGGCACCTCGTAGCGGCGCTTGACCTCGCCGGCGGCGTCGACGCTCTCCAGGTGCACGCCGAAGCCCCACAGGCGCGCGACGTGCTTGAGCACCTCGTGCGCCGCATCCCCGAGCGGGCGGTCGTTGTGGCGGAAGTGGCGCAGCGTCAGGCTGCGGTCGCCGCGCAGGTTCACGTTCCACACCTGGATGTTGGGCTCGCGCGAGCCCAGGTCGTACTGCCGCGCGAGCGCCTCGCGCACGCGCTTGTAGCCGCTCTCGTCGTGGATCGCCGAGACCTCCAGCTCGTCGTCGTGCTCGTCGTCGACGATCGCGAACAGCCGCATCTCGCGCATCAGTCGCGGGCTCAGGAACTGGCCGATGAAGCTCTCGTCCTTGTACTCGCGCATCGCCTGGTGCAGCGCCGGCAGCCAGGGCGTGCCGGCCAGGCCCGGGAACCAGTGCCGGTCCTCGTCGGTGGGCGCCTCGCAGATCCGGCGGATGTCGTTGTACATCGCGAAGCCCAGCGCGTAGGGGTTGATGCCGCTGTACGCGCGGTGGCCGACCGGCGGCTGGTAGATCACGTTGGTGTGCGACTTCAGCCACTCGATCATCACGCCGTCGGTCAGGAAGCCGTCGTCGTACATCGTGTTCAGCAGCCGGTAGTGCCAGAAGGTCGCCCAGCCCTCGTTCATCACCTGGGTCTGGCGCTGCGGGTAGAAGTACTGTGCGATCTTGCGCACGACGCGCACCACCTCGCGCTGCCAGGGCTCGAGCAGCGGCGCGTTCTTCTCGATGAAGTACAGCAGGTTCTCCTGCGGCTCCTCGGGGAAGCGCTTGCTGCCGGCGTCGGCGGCCGCCTTCTCGGCCCGGCGCGGCAGCGTGCGCCACAGGTCGTTGACCTGCTGCTGCGCGTAGGCCTCGCGGTCCTTGCGCTCGGCCAGCTCCTGCGCCAGCGACTTGCGGCTGGGCCGGCGGTAGCGGTCGACGCCGTGGTTGGCCAGCGCGTGGCAGGAGTCGAGCAGCTCCTCGACCTTGTCCAGGCCGTGGCGCTCCTCGCACTCGGCGATGAAGTGGCGCGCGTAGACCAGGTAGTCGATGATCGTCGACGCGTCGGTCCACATCCGGAACAGGTAGTTGCCCTTGAAGAAGCTGTTGTGGCCGTAGGCGGCGTGCGCGATCACCAGCGCTTGCATCGCCATCGTGTTCTCCTCCATCAGGTAGGCGATGCAGGGGTTGGAGTTGATCACGATCTCGTAGGCCAGGCCCATGTGGCCGCGCTGGTAGCTCTTCTCGGTGGCGATGAACTCCTTGCCGTAGCTCCAGTGGCGGTAGTGCACCGGCATGCCCACGCTCGCGTAGGCGTCCATCATCTGCTCGGCGGTGATGATCTCGAGCTGGTTTGGGTAGGTGTCCAGGCCGAAGCGCTCGGCGGTGTCGCGGATCACCTTGTGGTACTGCTCGATCAGCTCGAAGGACCAGTCGCTCGGCCCCGGCAGCGGTGCAGCCGGGCGCTCGCGCAGCGGCAGCGGCGCGGCCGGCGGGGTCCGGGGCGTGGCGTTCATCGCGTCCGGCGCGCCGCGCCGCTCAGGCCGCCTTGACCTGCTCCTTGCGGAACAGGTCGCGGAAGACCGGGTAGATCTGCACCGCGTCGGTCGCCTTGCGCATCGCGAAGTGCGGGTACACCGGCGGCAGCTGCGCGTACTCCTCCCACAGGTTCTGCTCCTCCTCGGCGACCTGCACGTAGGCGTAGTAGCGGCACTTGGGCAGCAGCCGCTCGGCCAGCAGCTCACGGCAGCGGCCGCTGTCGTGGTGCCAGTTGTCGCCGTCGCTGGCCTGCGCGCCGTAGATGTTCCACTCCGCCGGCGAGTAGCGCGCCTGGATGATCTCGTCCATCAGCAGCAGCGCGCTGGACACCACCGTGCCGCCGGTCTCGCGCGCGTGGAAGAAGCTGTCCTCGTCGACCTCCTGCGCCTGCGTGTGGTGGCGGATGAAGACCAGCTCGATCTTCTCGTAGTGCCGGGTCAGGAACAGGTACAGCAGGATGAAGAAGCGCTTGGACAGGTCCTTGCGGCCCTCGTCCATCGAGCCCGACACGTCCATCAGGCAGAACATCACCGCCTTGGCGGTGGGCACCGGCACGCGCACGCGGCTGCGGTAGCGCAGGTCGATCGGATCGAGGTACGGGATCCGCGCGAGCCGCGCGCGCAGCGCGGCGATCGCCGCGGCCAGCTCGGCCAGCCGCGCCTGCACCGCCTCGGTCTTGGGTCGGCGCTGCAGCTCGTCGTGCTCGGCTTCGAGCCGGTCGAGCGCGTGGCGCGAGCCGGCGCCGATCGCGATCCGCCGGCCGATCGCGCCGCGCATCGAGCGCAGCACGTGCAGGTTGTTGGGCGTGCCGTCGCTGGTGAAGCCGGCGCGGTGGTAGCGCCACTCGGGGGTCTCGGCCAGCTGGGTGCGCACCAGGTTCGGCAGCGCCAGGTCCTCGAAGAAGATCTGCATGAACTCCTCCTTGGACAGGCTGAAGACGAAGTCGTCCTCGCCCTCGCCGGAGTCGCTCGCCTGCCCCTTGCCCGGGCCGCCGGCGCCGCCGCCGCGCGGCCGCTCGATCCGGTCGCCGCGCACGTATTCGCGGTTGCCCGGGTGCACGACCTCGCGCACCCCGCCCGGGCCGTGGCCGAACACCGGCTCGCTCAGGTCCTTCTTCGGGATGTGCACCTCCTCGCCGCGCTCGACGTCGCGGATGCTGCGCCCGTCGATCGCGCGCCGCACCGCGTCGCGCACCTGCTGCTTGTAGCGGCGCAGGAAGCGCTCGCGGTTGCCGACCGACTTGTTGCGGCCGGCGAGCCGGCGGTCGATGATGCTCTGCAGGGCCATCGTCGCTGCACTCGTCGGCTCAGGAGCTCTTGCGCACCCGCAGGTACCACTCGCACAGCAGCCGCACCTGCTTGGCGGTGTAGCCCTTGTCGACCATGCGGGTGACGAAGTCCTCGTGCTTCTTCGCCTCGTCGGCGCTGGCCTTGGCGTTGAAGCTGATCACCGGCAGCAGCTCCTCGGTGTTCGAGAACATCTTCTTCTCGATCACCGTGCGCAGCTTCTCGTAGCTGGTCCACACCGGGTTGTTGCCGTGGTTGTTGGCGCGCGCGCGCAGCACGAAGTTGACGATCTCGTTGCGGAAGTCCTTGGGGTTGGCGATGCCGGCCGGCTTCTCGATCTTCTCGAGCTCGGCGTTGAGCGCGCCGCGGTCGAAGACCTCGCCGGTGTCGGTGTCGCGGTACTCGTGGTCCTGGATCCAGTAGTCGGCGTAGGTCACGTAGCGGTCGAAGATGTTCTGGCCGTATTCGCTGTAGCTCTCCAGGTACGCGGTCTGGATCTCCTTACCGATGAACTCGGCGTAGCGCGTGGCCAGGTGCTCCTTGATGTACGCGGTGTACTTCTGCTCGAGCTCGGGCGCGAACTGCTCGCGCTGGATCTGCTGCTCGAGCACGTACATCAGGTGCACCGGGTTGGCAGCGACCTCGGTGCTGTCGAAGTTGAACACCTTCGACAGGATCTTGTAGGCGAAGCGCGTGGACACGCCGCTCATGCCCTCGTCGACGCCGGCGTAGTCGCGGTACTCCTGGATGCTCTTCGCGCGCGGGTCGGTGTCCTTCAGGTTCTCGCCGTCGTAGACCAGCATCTTGCTGAACAGCGACGAGTTCTCGGGCTCCTTCAGGCGCGTGAGCACCGCGAACTGCGCCATCATCTTCAGCGTGCCCGGCGCGCAGGTCGCGTCGGCCAGCGACGAGTTGCGCAGCAGCTTCTCGTAGATGTGGATCTCCTCGGACACGCGCAGGCAATAGGGCACCTTGACGATGTAGACGCGGTCGAGGAAGGCCTCGTTGTTCTTGTTGTTGCGGAAGCTCTTCCACTCGCTCTCGTTGCTGTGCGCGAGCACGATGCCGTCGAAGGGGATCGCGCCGAAGCCCTCGGTGCCCTTGTAGTTGCCCTCCTGGGTCGCGGTCAGCAGCGGGTGCAGCACCTTGATCGGCGCCTTGAACATCTCGACGAATTCGAGCAGCCCCTGGTTGGCCAGGCACAGCCCGCCGGAGTAGCTGTACGCGTCCGGGTCGTCCTGCGCGTAGGTCTCCAGCTTGCGGATGTCGACCTTGCCGACCAGCGAGCTGATGTCCTGGTTGTTCTCGTCGCCGGGCTCGGTCTTGCAGATCGCCACCTGCTTGAGGATCGACGGATGGCGCTTGACCACGCGAAAGCGCCGGATGTCGCCGCCGAACTCCTCCAGCCGCTTCACCGCCCAGGGGCTGAGGATGCGCGTCAGGTAGCGCGGCGCGATGCCGTACTCGCTCTCGAGGATCGGCCCGTCCTCGTCGACGTCGAACAGGCCCAGCGGCGACTCGTTCACCGGCGAGCCCTTGATCGCGTAGAAGGGCACGTCCTGCATCAGCTGCTTCAGCCGCTCGGCGATCGAGCTCTTCCCCCCGCCCACCGGGCCGAGCAGGTACAGGATCTGCTTCTTCTCCTCCAGCCCCTGCGCGGCGTGGCGGAAGTAGGACACGACCTGCTCGATCGAGTCTTCCATGCCGTAGAACTCGGCGAAGGCCGGGTAGATCTTGATGACCTTGTTGGCGAAGATCCGCGACAGCCGCGGGTCGTTGCGGGTGTCGATGGTCCTGGGCTCGCCGATCGCCTTGAGCATGCGCTCGGCCGCGGTCGCGTAGGCGAGCGGGTTGCGCCGGCACTCGGCGAGGTACTCCTCGAAACTGAGCTCCTCCTCGCGGGTGCGTTCGTAGCGGGCGGTGAAATGGCTGATCACGTCCATGCGGGTCTCCTCGAACTGCCGGCGCCGGCTCGGTCGCCGCGCCGGGGGGAAGTTCTGATGAAGTCCCGGCCCCACTGGCCCAGGCTCCATCAGAGCTTTCCGGTCTTGTGATCCGCGTCGATCGTCATCCGTTCCCGTGATCAGCCCGACTCGTGCGCATTCGACACGCGTGTGCCGGCGCCCGGCCCGACCGCGCACGCGCGCACTGCCAAAGGTGGTGCAGCGATATCGGCCGGTCCCTCACCATAACGCAGCCGCCGCGGCGATGACTGACCCAGGGCCATTGACGCGGCCCCCGAAGGCGTGACGTAGTTCGGGTTGCAGCGTCTGCGCACGCGCCGCGCTTCGAGCTCGGCGCTCGGGAGGGGCCGGGCGCACTCAGGCCCAGTCGGGGCGCTCGCCGGTAATGCCCCATTCGAGGCGCCGCATCGGGTCGGGCTCGGCGGTGCGGAAGTCGACCCAGGTCATCGCGCGCAGGAACAGCGGCAGCTCCGGCGCCGCGCTCGCGTCGGGCAGCAGCACCGGGATCACCGGCGCGTTGCGCGCGACGAACTCGCGCAGGAACGCATGCAGCTCCTGCTGCTGCCACGGCCCGACGCCGGCCGCGCCGACGAGCACCGCCGCGCTGCGGATGCGCGCGATCTGCGCTTCGAGCAGCGGCTGCCACGGCTGGCCCGGCGGCAGCTCCCACTCGTCGAGCCACGGCAGCAGCCCGCGCGCCTGCAGCGCGCGCGCCAGCGCGCGCACCGCCGGCTTGTCGGCGCCGTTGTGGCACAGGAACACGTCGAAGCTGCCGGCGGCGCGCTTGGCCCTGATCTGCTGCGCCGCAGCGTCGTGCGCCGCGCGGTCGGGCCGGGCCGGTGGCGACGGCGTGCCCGCTGCGGCTGCAGGCGTTGCCGCAGCGCCTGCAAGCGAGGACGCTGCGGCCGCTGCCGGCACTGACCCGCGCGCGTCGTCCCGCGCGGCGCCCGACGACCGCACGCCGCCGTCGCCGAGGTCGAGACCCGCGGCCGCCGGGGCCGGGCTTGCGAGCGCGCCGGCCGCTTCGACCAGCCACGCTGCAGTCGCAGGCAAGGCCGCGAGCTCGGCCCAGCTCGCGCCGCCGCGCCAGCCTGCGAACCACGCCTGCAGCGCGCGCGGCTCGCTGGCGCCGGCCGGCCGCCGCCAGGCCATCGCCGCCGGCACGCCGGCCGCGACCAGGGCGCTCGCGAAGCCTGCGGCCGCATCGCCGCCGAGCAGCAGCAGCACCGCGCGCAGCCCGGGTGCGGCCGCCAGCAGCGCAGCGAAGTGGCGCAGGTTGACCGCGCGCAGCCCGCCGGCCGCCGCCGCGCTCGCCAGCTCCAGCGTCAGGTGGCCGGCGGCGCGCGCGCGCGCCGCACCGCCGTACAGCAGCAGCTCGACGTCGCCGCGCTGCAGGCGGCGGCGCAGCGCGTTCTCGTCGGCCGGCAGCATCAGCTCGGCGTCGACCCCGGCGTGCGCGGCGGCCGCGGCGAGGCCCGCGCAGACCGCATCGTCGCCGGCAGCACCGGCCGCGACGATCAGCGCGCGCTGCGGCATCGGCGGCGGCGTCAGCGCGTGGTCGCGACCGGCTGGCCGCAGTGGGTGCAGTACGCGGCCGCAGCGCCCAGCCCGGCGCCGCAGTGCACGCAGAAGCGCGCGACCCCCGGCGGCAGCTGCAGCGGCACCTCGGCCGGTGCGGCAAGCACCCGCTCGTAGCCGCCGGCCTCGACCCAGGCCACGCACTCCTTGGCCCGCAGCACGGTCCACGGGTGGCTGCGGCCCGACGCGCCGAGCCACTTGGCGAACCAGCTCAGCTTGTCGCTGTCCAGCGCGTCGAAGGCGCGCGCCTGCGCGACGAAATCGTCGACGTTGACCGCGTCGCGCAGCCGCTGCGGCAGGCCCGACAGCTTCATCAGCACGGTCAGCGCCACCTGCTGGTCCTGCACCGCGAGCAGCCCGGCGCGGTCGGCGGTGTGCTCGGACTTGCGCCGCCAGTTCAGCAGCGCCAGGTGCAGCCCGGCGCCGAGCAGCGCGCCGACGCCGAAGGTGGCGTCGCCGATCGCCTCGGAGATCAGCGGCAGGAACTCGGCGATCTGGTAGTACAGCACGTGGCCGCTCTTCACGTGGCCGACCTCGCGCGCCAGCAGGAAGCGCAGCTCGGCGTCGTCGAGCTGGTCGACCGCGCCGCTGCTGAGCACCACGATCGGGTGGTCGACCCCGGCGGTCAGCGCCTCGATCTCGCCGCCGGCGCCGACGTACAGCTCGGGCACGCGCGGCAGGTCCAGCGTCGCGCACACGTCGGCGAACAGCTCCTGCAGCTGCGGGAAGGCGTCGGCGGTCACGCGCAGGCTGCTGCCGGTCAGCTGCACCCGCAGCAGCCGCTCGAAGCCCCACTCGTTGCACTTACGCACCAGCGTGTCGAGGCCGCGCGTGCGCTGCAGCGCGTCCAGCGCCTGCCGGTCCTGCGGGTGCTCGTAGGCCTGCGGCCGCAGGCCCGGCAGCCGCCGCAGCGCAGCCGCCGCCGGTGCAGCCGGCCCGTCGGGCACGGTCACCAGGTCGACCACTTGCCGCTGGCGACCTGCCAGGCGTCGACCATCGACCAGACCCACACGCCGAAGGCGACCAGCCCGCCGGTGGCCGCGCCGACCAGCACCGTCGCGCCGGCCATCACCAGCCCCTTCTTCCAGTCGCCGTTGTAGATCTGGCCGGCGCCGAGCGCGCCCAGGAAGATCGACAGCACCAGCGCCACCGTCGGGTTCTTGCCGCTGACCTTGCCTGGACCCGCCGCCACCGCGGCCGGGCCGCGCACCGTGCCGTCGTCGACCGGCGGCGGTGCCGGCGGCACCGGCGGCACCGGCTGGGTCTGGTCCGCCGGGGCGGCCAGCGCCTGGCCGCACTTCGCGCAGAAACGCGCCGCCGCATCGTTGGGACTGCCGCACTTCGAACAGAACATGGCTGCCCTCCGCTCGCGCTGCGCCGGCACCGCGCGCCAGCGTCGCGCGCCGCATTCTGCGCACGAAGTCGGCGGCGCCACAAGCCGCGGCCCACGGCACCGCGCCGGCGTCGCGGCCGTGCGCAGCGCCGGCGCAACAAGCCCGGCTGCCCCAGGACGCGCGGCCGCTTGCCGGCGATTCAGCGCTCGACGATGCCGAAGCGGTCGAGCAGGCCGCTGAGCTCGTCGAGCGAGCCGAAGGCGATCGCGATCTCGCCCTGCTCGCCGCCGCGGCCCTTGCGGCGCACCCGGATCTGCACGCTGGTGCCCAGCGCGTCGGCCAGCTGCTCCTCCAGCCGCACCAGGTCGCGCGGCTTGTCCTGCTGCACGCGCAGCAGCGGCGCCTGGCGGGCGTTCCCGCCCTGCAGCGCGGCGACGCGCTTCTCGGCTTCGCGCACCGACAGCTGGCGCGCGCTGATCTCGTTGGCCACCAGGATCTGCTGCGCCGCGTCCAGCGGCAGCAGCGCGCGCGCGTGGCCCATGTCCAGGTCGCCGGCCAGCAGCATCTGCTGCACCGGCGCGGCCAGGTTCAGCAGCCGCAGCAGGTTGCTGGCCGCGCTGCGCGAGCGCCCGACCGCCGCCGCCGCCTGCTCGTGGGTCAGCCCGAACTCGCTGACCAAGCGCTGCAGGCCCTGCGCCTCCTCCAGCGGGTTGAGGTCCTCGCGCTGGATGTTCTCGATCAGCGCCATCACCGCCGCGGCCTCGTCGGGCACCTCGCGCACCAGCACCGGCACCTCGTCGAGCCCGGCCAGCTTGGCCGCGCGCACCCGGCGCTCGCCGGCGATGATCTCGTAGGCCGGTGCCGCGCCCTGGCCGGCGCCGGCCAGCGGCCGCACCAACACCGGCTGCATCACGCCCTGGCTCCTGATGCTCTCGGCCAGCTCGTACAGCGCGCCTTCGTCCATGCGCGTGCGCGGCTGGTAGCGGCCGCTGCGCAGCTGGCCCAGCCGCAGCGTCGCCGGCGCCTGGCCCGGCGGCGGCTCGCTGACCTTCGGCCCGAGCAGCGCCTCCAGCCCGAGCCCGAGGCCCTTGGGTTTGCGACTTGCCATGCGCCGATTGTCGATGATGCGCGCGGGGCACCACGGGCGCCGCGGCCGGCCGCGGCGCGGGTTGCCGTATGCTGCGCAGCATCATTCCGAGCCGGCAGGGAGCCGCGGCCATGAAGTACAAGGTGTTCGTCGACGGCCAGGAGGGCACCACCGGGCTGCGCATCAACGAGTACCTGGCGCAGCGCAGCGACATCGAGGTGCTGAGCATCGACGCGCAGCGCCGCAAGGACCCGGCCGAGCGCGAGCGGCTGCTCAACGCCGCCGACGTCGCCTTCCTGTGCCTGCCCGACGCCGCCGCGCGCGAGGCGGTCGCGCTGGTGCGCAACCCGGCAACCTGCCTGATCGACGCGAGCACCGCGCACCGCACCCAGCCAGGCTGGGTGTTCGGGCTGCCCGAGCTGGCGCCGGGCCAGCGCGACGCGATCCGGCGCAGCAAGCGCATCGCCAACCCGGGCTGCCACGCCAGCAGCTTCATCCTGTTGCTGCGCCCGCTGGTCGACGCCGGGCTGGTGCCGGCCGACTACCCGGTGAGCGCGACCTCGATCACCGGCTACTCGGGCGGCGGCAAGCAGATGATCGAGCAGTACCGGCAGCAGCCGCTGCCGCCGGCACTGGCCGCGCCGCGGCCCTACGCGCTGACGCTCGCGCACAAGCACCTGCCGGAGATGATGGCGCACACCGGCCTGCGCTCCCGGCCGATCCTGATGCCGGTGGTCGGCAACTTCTACAAGGGGCTCGCGGTGTCGGTGCCGCTGCCGCTGGACCTGCTGCACACCAGCGCCGACGCGGTGCAGCGCTGCTACGCGCAGCGCTACGCCGGCGAGCGCTTCGTGCGCGTGCTGCCGCTGCGCGACCCGGACACGCTGGCCGGCGGCTTCTTCGACGTGCAGGGCTGCAACGACAGCAACCGCGTCGACCTGTTCGTGTTCGCCAACGACACCCAGGCGATCGTGATCGCGCGGCTGGACAACCTGGGCAAGGGCGCGAGCGGCGCCGCGGTGCAGGCGATGAACGTGCACCTGGGCGTGGACGAGGGCCTCGGCCTGTAGCCGCGACGCGGCCGCAGGCGATGCGGCGACCGCAGCGCGCCGCCGCAGTGCGTGCGCCGTGCCGGCAGCGGCTGCGCCGACGGGCCAGCCGCTGCCGGCAGCAGCAGCGCCGGTGCGGGCAGCGCCGCCGGCGCGCCGCG
>CAZKCJ010000011.1:0-19438 GCA_964550885.1 uncultured Rubrivivax sp.
CTCGTGGTCCTGCCACCATGGCGTGCTTCGCTGGGGCGCCGAGGGCCCCTGCGCGCTGCAGAGCGCAGGCGGCTGGCGGGCATCGCCACGCTGGTTCGCCGAAGCGGCAGCTGCGTGCAGCGCGCGTCCGGCGGCGTGCACCTTCGCCTGACCTGCAGCTGGATGAAAAGCCAGTCAAGCTGCGGGCAGCCCCGGATCCCGTTGTGCCCCCACAACAAAAGCAGCCTCTTTGCCTCCAAACCTTTGCCAGCGGCGCGGCGCTCTGGTGCAATCCCTACAACTTCCGATGAGGGGTTAGGTCTGATCACCCCGCAGCTCGCGAATCGATCAGGTCTTCGTCATTCACCTAGGAGAAAGTGGAAATGAAGAAATCAGCACTCGCAGTGGCCGTCCTCGGCGCGTTTGCCGGTGCGGCGTACGCGCAGTCGTCGGTCACGATGTTCGGCATCGTTGACCTGAACTTCCGGTACGTCAACAACGACGAAACCGCCTACTCGCTGTCGCAGGACGGTGACGCGAGCAGCCGGCTCGGCTTCCGCGGCGTGGAAGACCTCGGCGGCGGCCTGAAGGCCAGCTTCTGGCTCGAGGCCGCGATCGGCCCCGACACCGGCCGCGGTGGCGCCAGCTACGGCAACGGCACCACCAGCACCTCGATCCCCTGCGGCGCGCTGCCCGGCTGCCCGGCCAGCGGTGCGGTGACGATCTCGAACGAGAACGCGTTCATGTTCCAGCGGCGTGCCACCCTGAGCCTGTCGCACGACAAGTGGGGTGAAGTCCGTCTCGGCCGTGACTACACGCCGCAGTTCTGGAACTGGGCGGTGTTCGACCCGTTCGGCTTCAACGGGATCGGCTCGGCCGGCAACATCATGACCGCGGTCGCCAACGTCGGCGTGACCGGCGCCAGCTACGGCACGCTGGTTCGCGCCAACAACGCGGTGCAGTACATCCTGCCGAACGGCGTGTTCGGTCCTGGCCTGTACGGCAACGCGATGGTGTCCGCCGGTGAGAGCGACATCGGCAACAAGATGTGGGGCCTGCGCGTCGGCTATGCGGCCGGCCCGTTCAACATCGCCGCGTCGTACAGCGACACCGATCTGGACGTCGCGACGCTGTTCAACATGACCCAGTGGAACATCGCCGGGTCGTGGGACTTCGGCCAGTTCGGCAAGATCTCGGGCCTGTACGCGCAGTTCCGTGCCGACGGCCCGTGGGCTACCGGCCCGATGGGCGATCGCGGTCAGGACAACTGGTTCATCGGCTACTCGGTGCCGATCGGCAAGTTCGGCGTCCGGGCCAGCTACGGCCAGGTGTCGGGCTCGGGCAACGTGGCGCCCAATTCGCGCGACGCCACCCAGTTCGCAATCGGCGGTACCTACGACATGTCCAAGCGTACCCGCTTCTACGCGACCGCTTCGTGGATCCAGAACGATCCGGCCAGCGCCTTCCGCGTGGCGAACACCGGCAGCGGCCTGACCGCTGGCGAGAACTCGAACGGCTTCGAGATCGGCGTGCGTCACAGCTTCTGATCGAGCGCGCAGCGGGACTGCCTCCGGGCAGTCCGCTGCCAAGCTGCAAGGCCGCCCTCGGGCGGCCTTTTTTCGTGTGTCTCGCTGGTTGCGTGCGGCCGCTGGGAGGCGGCGCGCGATGCCTGGCGCGAGGGTCGTGTGGCCGCGTGCACGATCCAGCGCACGCGGTCGGCGCCCGTGCGTCCGCTGCGGGCAGCGCAGGCGCTGGTCGCGGCCGCAGTGCGTGATCACCGCACCGATCGCCGATGCTCGGCGCCGCTCGACAGCCGGAAGGTCGCCGAAGCTGGCGCGGGCCGCGTACGCGGTTCACGGGCCGCGACTTTGCAGGCTGCGCCTGCCGACTCTGCCGTCTGGCCACAAGTCGATCGAGCCAGGGGGCCCTTGAACCGTGCCCGGTGCCCCGCACGGCGCCACCGCCAGGCGCTGCGCCCAGACGGACCCTGAGCGCTGGATGCCGAGCGCCGAGCGCTGCCTACGGCGACGCCAGCAGCCGCTCGCCGTCGAACAGCGATGCGAGTGTTTCGCGTGCCCGTATCAGCTGCGGCCGGCCGTCGACGATCAGCACTTCGGCCGCGCGCGGCCGGCTGTTGTAGTTGCTGCTCATCGTCATCCCGTAGGCACCGGCCGACAGGATCGCCAGCGTGTCGCCGGGCTGCAGGTCGAGCGCGCGGTCGCGCCCGAGCCAGTCGCCCGACTCGCACACCGGGCCGACGACGTCCCACTGCCGTGCGCTGCCGTCGCGCCGGCGGCAGGGTTCGATCGCCATCCAGGCGTCGTACAGCGCTGGGCGCGCCAGGTCGTTCATCGCCGCGTCGACGATGCAGAAGCTCTTGCCCTGCGCGTCGACTGCCGGCTTCAGGTACAGGACCTCGGTCAGCAGCACGCCGGCGTTGCCGACCAGCGAGCGGCCGGGCTCGAGCAGCAGTTCGCGCCGGCCGTGGCCGCGCGCATCCAGCCGCTCGATCAGCCGCCGCACCAGCGCTTCGGCCGCCGGCGGCTGCTCGTCGCGGTAGCTGATGCCCAGGCCGCCGCCGAGGTCGACGTGGCGGATCGCGATGCCGTCGGCCTCGACGGTCTCGACCAGATCCAGCACGCGGTCCAGCGCGTCCAGGTAGGGCTCGATCGCGGTGATCTGCGAGCCGATGTGGCAGTCGATGCCGTCGACCCGCAGGCCCGGCAGCGACGCCGCCAGCCGGAACGCGTCGCGCGCCTGCGCGTGCGCGATGCCGAACTTGTTGTTCTTCAGCCCGGTCGAGATGTACGGGTGGGTGCGGGCGTCGACGTCCGGATTCACGCGCAGGCTCACCGGCGCCTGCCGGCCGAGCGCGACCGCCACCTGCGCCAGCCGCTCGAGCTCGGGCAGGCTCTCGACGTTGAAGCAGCGCACCCCGGCCAGCAGCGCGCTGCGCATCTCGGCGGCCGTCTTGCCGACGCCGGAGAACACCACCGTCGATGCGGCTGCGCCCGCCGCCAGCGCCCGTGCCAGCTCGCCGCCGGACACGATGTCGAAGCCGCAGCCGGCGCGCGCGAAGGTCTGCAGCACCGCGAGATTCGAGTTGGCCTTGCACGCGTAGCACAGCAGGTGCGCGCGGCCGGCCAGCGCGCGCTGATAGCCGGCCAGCGCGTCCAGCATCGCGCGCTGCGAGTACACGTACAGCGGCGTGCCGAACTCGCGCGCAAGCGCGTCGAGGTCGCAGCCGTCGAGCTGCAGCGCCGCGCCGACGCGTCGAAGCTGCGGGGCGCCGGGCAGCGCGTTCATCGCGCCGGGGCGGGGGGCGCCGCCGCGTCGACCGCAGGCCGAGCCCCTGTCGTGGACGATGGTTGGATCGGCGGCGCTGCCGGGGCTGAAGCCGGTGCGGCCGCTGGAGCCGAAGCGGCGGCCGCAGTCGGCAGCACCAGCGGGCCCTTCTGGCCGCAGCCGCTGCCCGCTGCCGCGCCCGCGAGAGCGACCGCCAACGCGACGGCGGCAGGACCGTCCGCCGGGCCGTAGCGCCACCTTGCCCCTGACGACTGCCGGCCTTCGAACGCTGCGCTGCACGGCGTCGGATCCATCGGGAAATTCTAGCGAGCGGCGCTTGGTTCGCCGCCGCGCGGTGGCCCAGCGACGCCGCCGCTACCCGTCCCGATCACCGCGTACGCGTGCGCGTGCCGGCGGCCCGCGCGAGTGGTACGCGCCCGTGGTGCGCGCCGCGGTGCGCGCTCGTGTCGAGCTCGTGGCGCGCCCGTAGGGTGCGCGCGCGCCGCGCAGCAGCCCTCAGCGGCGAAACAGATCGAGGATGCTGCGGCGCTCCTCGACGGTCGGCGGCTGCGGCACCACGTCATCGAGGCCTAGGTCGATCACGCCGCGGCCGTCGGCGAACTCGTCGTAGCTCCAGTCGCCGTTGCTGAGGACCACGCCCTCGGGTGGCGTCGGCTCGACCACCGGCAGCTTCTTCAGCGCCTGCGCCATGTACTCGATCCACACCGGCAGCGCCAGGCCGCCGCCGGTCTCGCGGCTGCCCAGCTTGCGCGGCGTGTCGTAGCCGACCCAGACCACCGCGACCAGGTTGCGGTGGAAGCCGGCGAACCACGCGTCCATCGAATCGTTGGTGGTGCCGGTCTTGCCGAAGATGTCGCTGCGGCCGAGCGCCCGCCGCGCCGACGCGGCGGTGCCCGAGCGCGTGACCTCCTGCAGCATCGACTCCATGATGAAGGCGTTGCGCGGGTCGATCGCGCGGTGCTGCTCGTCCAGCGCCGGCGGGTGGAACTGCTCGAGCACCTGCCCGCGCGCGTCGGTCACGCGCTCGATCAGCGCCGGCGGCACCAGGAAGCCGCCGTTGGCGAACACGCCGTAGGCGCTGGCCATCTGCAGCGGCGTGACCGATCCGGCACCCAGCGCCATCGTCAGGTACGGCGGATGGCGGTCGGGGTCGAAGCCGAAGCGGCTGATCCACTGCTGCGCGTAGCTCGGGCCCACCGCCTGCAGCAGGCGGATCGACACCATGTTCTTCGAGCGCGCGAGCGCGGTGCGCAGCGGCATCGGCCCGTCGAACTTGCCGTCGTAGTTCTTCGGCTCCCACGGCTGGCTGCCGGTGGCTTCGGCGTCGAAGAACAGCGGCGCGTCGTTGACCACCGTCGCCGGCGTGAAGCCGTGCTCGAGCGCGGCCGAGTAGATGAAGGGCTTGAAGGCCGAGCCCGGCTGGCGCCAGGCCTGGGTCACGTGGTTGAACTTGTTCTTGTCGTAGTCGAAGCCGCCGACCAGCGCGCGAATCTCGCCGGTGTCCGGGTCCAGCGCGACGAACGCACCCTCGACCTCGGGCACCTGGGTCAGCGTCCAGCCGCCCTTGGCGTCCTGGATCATCCGCACCACCGCGCCGCGGCGGATCTGCACCTTCGGCCCGGCCTTGTCCGACAGCCCCGAGGCCACCGGCTTCAGGCCGTTGCCGGTGACGGTGACCGTCTCGCCGCTCTGCAGCATCGCCACCACCTTGCGCGGCGACGCCTCCAGCACCACCGCCGCGCGCAGCTCGCCGTTGTCCGGGTGTTCGGCCAGCGCCTCGGCCACGCGCGCGTCCAGCGCGGCGGGGTCGGCCGGCAGGTCGACGTGCGCTTCCGGGCCACGGTAGTACTGGCGCTGCTCGTAGGTCATCAGGCCGCGACGCAATGCGCGGTAGGCCGTCTCCTGATCGGCCGAGTTCAGCGTCAGCACGACCTTCAGCCCGCGGGTGTAGGTCTCGTCGCCGTAATGCGCGTAGATCAGCTGGCGCGCGGTCTCCACCGCGTACTCGGCGTGCACCGGCACCTCGCTGGCCGCGCGGTAGTGCAGCACTTGCGCGCGCGCCGCGTCGTACTGCGCGGCGGTGATGAAGCCTTCGTCGAGCATCCGCGCGAGGATCACGTGCTGGCGCTGGGTCGCGCGCTTCGGGTGGGCGATCGGGTTGTAGGCCGACGGCGCCTGCGGCAGCCCGGCGAGCATCGCCGCCTCGGCCAGGGTCAGCTCGGCCACCGGCTTGCCGAAGTAGATCTCGCTGGCCGCGGCGAAGCCGAACGCGCGCTGGCCGAGGAAGATCTGGTTCATGTACAGCTCGAGGATCTGATCCTTGCTCAGCAGCGCCTCGATCTTCAGCGCCAGCAGCAGCTCGTACAGCTTGCGGGTATAGGTCTTCTCGGTGCTCAGGTAGAAGTTCTTCGCCACCTGCATCGTGATCGTCGAGCCGCCCTGGCTGCGCGCGTCGTTCAGGTTGGCGATCGCCGCGCGCAGCACCCCGCGCGGATCGACGCCGCCGTGCTCGTAGAAGCGCGCGTCCTCGGCGGCCAGCACCGCATCCTGCAGCACCTTGGGCATCTGGCCGATCGGCGTGAAGTGCCGCCGCTCCTCGCCGAACTCGCCCAGCAGCACGCCGTCGGCGGCGTAGATGCGCAGCGGCAGCTTTGGCCGGTAGTCGGTCAGGCCGCCGATGTCGGGCACGTTCGGGTAGGCCACGGCCACCGCGATGCCCACGGCAAAGGCCAGCGCCGCCGCCGAGGCGGCGAACAGCAGCAGGAAACGGCTGAAGAGGCGCCACAGCCCGCTCGGGCCACGCCTGCGTCGAGCGGCTGGCGATGGCGAGGCCGAGGTCGGCTCCTCGGGCTGGGCGGCGCGCGTTGCGCTCATGGATGTCCCGGGCGGAGGAGGCCGCGATTATAGGGAGTGGCCCGGCCGGCACCGGCCGGGCCCGCGCTGCGGCGAGGCCGCCCGCAAGCGCGCCGACACCCCAATTGCGACTTGTTTCAGGCGCTGTTCCGCGCGTCGGGCAGGTGCAACGATCGGCAGACTTCGTGCGACATTTTGCGTTGGGCCACAAGGGCTTTACTGCTAGGATTCAAGTGACTTCTTAGCATTAGACCCCCCTCGAATCGGGGGGCCAAGGGAGACAGTCTCCGTGAGTTTCATCGACCAGCTGCTCGGCCGGAAGCACCCAGCGATGTTCGGGCTGGACATCAGTTCGTCGAGCGTCAAGTTGGTCGAGCTGGGCCGCACCGCGACCGGCGACCTGATGCTCGAGCGCTTCGCGTCCGAGCCCTTCGACAAGGGCTGGATCACCGACGGCCAGATCGAGAAGTTCGACGAGGTGGCCGAAGCGGTCAAGCGCGTCGTCACCCGCAGCGGCACCAAGACCAAGCAGGTGGTGATGGCGATGCCGCAGTCGGCGGTGATCACCAAGAAGATCATGCTGCCGGCCGGCCTGCGCGACGCCGAGATGGAGCTGCAGGTCGAGAGCGAGGCCAACCAGTACATCCCCTTCTCGCTGGACGAGGTCAGCCTGGACTTCTGCGTGATCGGACCGAGCCCGACCTCGGTCGCCGACGTCGAGGTGCTGATCGCCGCCAGCCGCAAGGATCGGGTGCAGGACCGCCAGGGCCTGGCCGAGGCCGCCGGGCTGAAGCCGGTGGTGCTGGACATCGAGTCGCACGCGTCCCGGCTGGCGATGAGCCGGATCGTCGCCGCGCTGCCCAACGAAGGCCGTGACGCGCTGGTCGCGCTGTTCGAGATCGGCGCCGATACCACCAGCCTGAAGGTGCTGCGCGACGAGGAGATGCTCTACGACCGCGACCAGGCCTTCGGCGGCTCGCAGCTGACCCAGCTGATCAGCCGCCAGTACGGCTTCTCCTTCGAGGAGGCCGAGGCCAAGAAGCTCGGCGGCGACCTGCCCGACGACTACGACGAGGTCGTGCTGCGGCCCTTCGTCGACAGCCTGTCGCAGGAGATCGGCCGTGCGCTGCAGTACTTCTTCACCAGCACGCCGCACCACAAGGTGCACTACGTGATGCTGGCCGGCGGCACCGCCACGCTGCCCGGGCTGAAGGACCGGGTCACCGAGCTGACCGGCTTCGCGTCGCAGGTGGTCAACCCGTTCGAGAACATGAAGCTCGGCACCGCGGTGCGCGAGGCGGCGCTGCGGCGCGAGGCGCCGTCGTACCTGACGGCCTGCGGCCTGGCGATGCGGAGGTACGTGCAGTGATCCTGATCAACCTGCTGCCGCACCGCGAAGCCAAGCGGCGGCAGCGCAAGCGCGCGTACTTCGCCGCGCTGGCGCTCAGCGCCGGGCTCGGGGTGGTGATCGCCGCCGGCTGGTACGGCGTGCTCGCGCAGCTGACCGCCGCGCAGGACGCGCGCAACCAGTTCCTGCAGGCCGAGATCGGCCGGCTCGACGCGCAGATCAAGGACATCGCGCAACTGCGCGACGAGATCGAGGCGCTGAAGGCGCGGCAGAAGGCGGTCGAAGGGCTGCAGACCGACCGCAACACGCCGGTGCACCTGCTCGAGGAGCTGGTCCGCCAGACCCCCGAAGGCGTGTACCTGACCGGCGTCAAGCAGACCGGCAAGCTCGTGCAGGTCACCGGCCTGGCGCAGAGCAACGAGCGCGTGTCCGAGTTCCTGCGCAACACGCTCTACAACTCGCCCTGGCTCGAGCGCCCCGAGCTGGTCGAGATCAAGGCCGCGACCCAGCCGGCCGGCGTCGGGCGCGAAGCGCGCCGGCTCAACGAGTTCTCGCTGCGCCTGTCGCTGAAGGCGACGCCGGCGCCCGCCGCCGCATCGGCGCCCGCCAGTGCCGCCAGCGGCGCGGCGAACAAGGCTACCTGAGGGCGCTGCAGCCATGAACGCCAAGGCCTCATCCTCTCCGTCCGCCTCCTCGTTCGCGCTCAGCAGCCTGGCCGAGCAGGCGGTGTCGCAGTTCCGCGGGCTCGACCCGAAGCAGCCGGGCCAGTGGCCGACGCTGCCCAAGCTCGCCAGCTGGGCCGCGATGGTCGTGGTCGTGCTCGTGCTCGCCTGGTTCGCGCTGCTGACCGAAGCCACCGACACGCTGCAGGCCGCGCGCGACCGCGAGCCGCAGCTCAAGACCGAGTACCAGGGCAAGCTGCGCCAGGCGGTCAACCTGGCCGAGCTGCGCAAGCAGAAGCTGCAGGTCCAGGAGTACGTGACCCAGCTCGAGAAGCAGCTGCCCGGCAAGGCCGAGATGGACGCGCTGCTGTCCGACATCAACCAGGCGGGCCTGGGTCGCGGCCTGCAGTTCGAGCTGTTCCGCCCCGGGCAGGTCGAGGTCAAGGACTACTACGCCGAGCTGCCGATCGCGATCCGCCTGAGCGGCCGCTACCACGACATCGGCGCCTTCGCCGCCGACGTCGCCAACCTGAGCCGCATCGTCACCCTGCACGACCTGGCGATCGTGCCGCGGGCGGGCAAGGACGCCGCGCCCGGCGTGCTGGTGATGGACGCGACTGCGCGCACCTACCGCTACCTCGACGCCGCCGAAGTCGCCGAGCAGCAGAAGGCCGCGGCCGCGAAGAAGGCCAAGGCGGGAGGCAAGAAGTGATGGGGCGCCTGCGCTGGATGCCGATCGCCACGCTGGCGGGCCTGGTGCTGCTTGCCGGCTGCAGCGGCGAGCAGGACGAGCTGCAGACCTGGATGGAGCAGCAGCGCCGCCAGACGCAGCCCAACGTCACGCCGCTCGCACCGCCGCCGAAGTTCGTGCCCGAGCCCTATGCGTCGGGCGGCGCGGTCGACCCGTTCAGCCCGCAGAAGCTGACGGTCGCGCTCAAGCGCGAAGCCAAGCAGCCCAGCTCGCTGCTCGGCGCCGAGCTCGAGCGGCGCCGCGAGCCGCTCGAGGCCTTCCCGCTGGACAGCATGACGATGGTCGGCAGCGTCGCCAAGGGCGGCCAGCCGTTCGCGCTGCTGAAGGTCGACAAGCTGCTGTACCAGGTCAAGGTCGGCGACTACCTGGGCCAGAACTACGGCCGCATCACCAAGATCACCGAAACCGAGATCGTGCTGCGCGAGATCGTGCAGGACGCGGCGGGCGAATGGATCGAGCGCCCCGCCACGCTGCAACTGCAGGAGAAGGCGCGATGACGACGTCGTTGGAGAAACCGAACATGCACCAGTGGCGCACCAGGCTGGCCGCGCTCGCGCTCGGCATCGCGCTGCCGATCGCCGCGCTCGCCCAGAACGCGATCCAGGCGATCACCTCCACGCAGCAGGCCGGCGCCGACGTCGTGCGCGTCGAGCTGAGCGCGCCGCTGCCGACGCTGCCCAACGGCTTCGTCGTGCAGGCACCGCCGCGCGTGGCGATCGACCTGCCGGGGGTCACCAACGGGCTGGGCCGCAACGCGGTCGAACTCAACCAGGGCAACGTGCGCTCGGTCAGCGTCGCGCAGGCGGGCGAGCGCACCCGGCTGGTGCTGAACCTGCGCCAGGCCTCCAACTACCGGCTGGAGCAGCAGGGCAACGCGCTGTACGTGCTGCTCGACGCGGTGCCGGCTGCCGCGCCGGCCACCAGCGGCGCGCCGGTGCAGTTCGCGCCGGCGCAGAACGCGCAACCGCTGGCGCTGCGCGGGCTGGACTTCCAGCGCGGCCCCGACGGCGCCGGCCGGGTCGTCGTCGACCTGCCGAACAACCAGGTCGGCGTCGACATCCGCCAGCAGGGCCAGGAGCTGGTCGTCGACTTCCTGCGCTCGACGGTGCCCGAGGCGCTGCGCCGGCGCCTGGACGTGACCGACTTCGGCACCCCGGTGCAGAGCGTGACCGCGACCCAGAGCGGCGACCGCGTGCGCCTGCAGGTGCGGCCCACCGGCAACTGGGAGCACAGCGCGTACCAGACCGACAACCAGTTCGTGCTCGAGGTGCGCGCGGTCAAGGTCGACCCGAACAAGCTGGTGCAGGGCCCCGGCTTCCAGGGCGAGAAGCTCAGCCTGAACTTCCAGAGCATCGACGTGCGCGCGCTGCTGCAGGTGATCGCCGACTTCACCAACTTCAACGTCGTCACCAGCGATACCGTGACCGGCAACGTCACGCTGCGGCTGAAGGACGTGCCCTGGGACCAGGCGCTGGACATCATCCTGCAGGCCAAGGGCCTGGGCGTGCGCAAGAACGGCAACGTGCTGTGGATCGCGCCGAAGGAGGAGCTGAACAACCGCGAGCAGGCCGAGCTCGAGGCGCAAAAGCGCATCGCCGAGCTGGTGCCGCTGCGCACCCAGGCCTTCCAGCTCAACTACACCCGCGCCGAGACCATCGCCAAGAGCCTGATCGGCTCGGCGCTGGTCGGCCAGTCGGTGGGTGACGCCACCGGCCAGAACGCCGGGCGCATCCTGTCCAGCCGCGGCAGCGTGCTGTTCGAGCAGCGCACCAACCAGCTGTTCGTCACCGACATCCCCTCGAAGCTCGAGGAGGTGCAGGCGATGATCGCCAAGATCGACATCCCGGTGCGCCAGGTGCTGATCGAGGCGCGCATCGTCGAAGCCGACGACTCCTTCGGCCGCAGCCTGGGCGTCAAGCTCGGCTTCGCCAACCTCGCCGGCGCGCCCACCAGCGGCCCCGGCGTGCAGGTCGGCAACAACTACGATGCGATCGGCGCGCAGACCGGCCAGGGCCCGCCGGTGGCCTTCACCGACTCGCAGTTCGTGAACCTGCCGGCCAACACCGGCGGCCTGGGCGCGGCCGCGGCCACCTTCGCGCTGTCGCTGTTCAGCGCGTCGGCCAACCAGTTCCTGAATCTGGAGCTGTCGGCGCTGGAAGCCGACAACCGCGGCAAGATCGTGTCCAGCCCGAGGGTGATCACCGCCGACCAGGTCAAGGCGGTGATCGAGCAGGGCGAGGAGCTGCCCTACCAGCAGGCCACCAGCAGCGGCGCGACCTCGGTCAGCTTCCGCAAGGCGTCGCTGAAGCTCGAGGTCACCCCGCAGATCACGCCCGAGGGCCAGGTGATCCTGGACCTGGACGTCAACAAGGACCGCAAGGGCACGCTGACGCTGCAGGGCTACACCATCGACACCAAGCACGTGAGCACCCAGGTGCTGGTCGAGAACGGCGGCACCGTCGTCATCGGCGGCATCTTCCAGCAGGAGGACCTGACCCAGGTCAACAAGGTGCCGTGGCTGGGCGACATCCCATACGTCGGCAACCTGTTCAAGAACACGCTGCGCAGCACCAAGAAGACCGAGCTGCTGGTGTTCATCACGCCGAAGATCGTCACCGACCGCACCGTGTCGGCCCGCTAACCCGAAGAAGCCTCCAGATGCAAGCAACGACTGTCCCCACCAAGGTCACGGCGGCGCGCCGGGTGCTGGCCGCTGCGCTGACCCTGAGCGTGGCCGCCTTGCTCAGCGCCTGCGGCGGCGACTCCGAGTGCCCGGCGCAGCCACCCTTCGGCGGCAGCGGGCAGGGCGGCACCTGCGGCAACGCCAACGCCGGCGCGCCGGTGGCGGCCGATCTGGCGCTGCTGCTGAGCGCGAACCAACTGCGCAACGACGGCACCAGCACGCTCACCGCCACCGCCACCGCGGTCGACGCAAACCGCAACGCGGTCGCCGGCATCCCGGTGACGATCAGCGTGAACAGCAACGCGGTCGCGGTCCCCAGCGGCCCCAAGACCGACGACACCGGCAAGGTCACCGCCGCCATCGGCAGCGGCGCCGATCGCGCGAACCGCGCGGTCACCGTCACCGCAGTGACCGGCGGGTTGGTGCGCACCGCGACCTTCCAGGTGGTCGGTTCGGTCCTGACCGGCACGCCGCTGCCGACCGTGGTGAACCCGGGGTCCGCCGGGCAAGTGGTGTTCCAGCTGAAGGACGCGAACGCGATCGCGATGACCAACCAGCCGATCGTCGTCAGCGGCATCGACGGCGTCGACCAGCGCGGCAGCACCGACAACAACGGTCTGTACCCCTACAGCTACACCGCCCCCGCGCTGGCCGGCACGGTCACGGTCAGGGCCAGTGCCGGCGGCGTGAGCAACACCCAGTCGATCCTGGTGCAGGCCAGCGGCGGCGGTGGCGGCGCGATTCCGCCGGCGGCGCTGGCGGTGCAGTCGGCGTCGCTGGCGGCGTCGCCGAGCGTGGTCCCGGTGAACACCGGGTCGACCACCAACCAGGCCGAACTGCGGGCGCTGTTCATCGGCGCGGGCAACACGCCGGTGAAGAACGTGCGCGTGCGCTTCGACCTCGCGGGCGACCCGAGCAGCGTCGGCGGTACGCTGACGGCGGGCACGAACGTGGTCTACAGCAACGACAGCGGCGTCGCGACCACTGCCTACGTGCCCGGCAGCATCCAGAGCCCGACCAGCGGTCTGACGGTGCGCGCCTGCTGGGACGAGACCGACTTTGCTGCCGGCACCTGCCCGAACCAGGCGACGGCAACCCTGACGGTTGCAGCTGAACCGCTGTCGGTGTCGATCGGCACCAACGCGCTGATCCAGACCGGTCCGAGCGGCCTCGACTACGTCAAGGAGTTCCTGGTGCAGGTCAACGACGCGGCCGGGAACGCCAAACCCGGGGTCCGCATCTCGACGCTGCTGGACCTGCGGCGGTACTTCAAGGGCGTGTGGGTCGTGGTCGGCGACAAGTGGGCGCAGACCCTGCGCGCCACCTGCGACAACGAGGACCTGAACCGCAACGGCGTGCTGCAGACGTACACCAACGGCGCGATCGAGGACGCCAATTCGACCGCGTTCCTCGAACCGCGCAAGGCCGACGTCGCGATCAGCTTCGTCGGCTCCGATACCACCGACAGCAACGGCCAGGCGGTGCTCAAGATCAGCTACCCGCAGAACGTCGCGTCGTGGCTGAACTTCAACATCGAGGTCGCGGCCAGCGGCATCTCGGGCACCGAGGGGCGCACCAACTTCGGTGGCGTGTTGCCGGTACCGGCCGACGCGGTATCCGATCCGGACAAGCCGCCGGCGTTCGCGGCCTCGCCCTACGGCACCCAGACCAGCCCGACGGTGGTGACGACCACGCCCGACGGTCAGACCGGGTCACTGTGCACGAACGCCGATTGACGCCGTGATCATCGCGCTGGTCGGCATGCCCGGCTGTGGCAAGTCCACCGTCGGGCGCCACCTGGCGCGGCAGCTCGGCCTGAACCTGGCCGACAGCGACCACGCGATCGAGCAGCGGATCGGCATGCCGATCCGCAGCTTCTTCGAGCGCGAGGGCGAGGCCGCCTTCCGCGATCTGGAGCAGCAGGTGATCGCCGAGCTGCTGGCCGGCGACGAGCTGGTGCTGGCCACCGGCGGCGGCGCGGTGCTGCGCGAGGCCAACCGCCGCGCGCTGCGCCGCCACGCGCACGTGTTCTACCTGCGCTCGACGCCGGAGGACCTGGCGCGCCGGCTGCGCCACGACAGCCGCCGGCCGCTGCTGCAGGTGGCCGACCCGCTGCGGCGGCTGCGCGAGCTGTTCCGCGAGCGCGACCCGCTGTACCGGCAGACCGCGCACTACGTGATCGAGACCGGGCGGCCGTCGGTGCCGTCGCTGGTCAACATGGTGCTGATGCAGCTCGAGCTCGCCGGGCTGGTCGACCCGGCGCGGGTGCCGTCGCCGGTGCCGGCGCGGCCGCAATCGATCGAGCGCTGAGCTGCGCCGCGCGTCCGCGGCGCACCCGCACCGCGCCGGCGGACGCCCCGGCCGCCAATCGGCCTGCGGGCGCACCTGCAGGCGGATCGGCCGGTGGGCGCACCTGTGGGCGATCGACCTGCGGTCCCGGCGGATTGCGGTTGCCGCGGCGCGCGGCCGCCGTCGCCGCTGCGCATCCGCCCCTGCAGCGCCGGCCCGACCGCTGCTCTACGGCCGTGCGCCTGATCGCCGCGCGCCTGGCCGGCTGCGGACCCGGCCGTACACTCGGCCGCCATGTCGCTTGCTGCTGCCCCGCCGCCCGCGGTGACCACCGTCACGGTGGACACCGGCGCGTCGCGCTACGAGATCCGCATCGGCAGCGGGCTGCTGGACCAGCCGCAGGCGTGGCAGGGCCTGCCGCGCGCGGCGCGGGCGCTGATCGTCAGCAACACCGCGGTCGCGCCGCTGTACGCGCAGCGGCTGCGCGCGGCGCTGGCCGGCGCCTACCCGGCGGTCGACCTGCTCGCGCTGCCCGACGGCGAGGCGCACAAGGACTGGCCGACGCTGAACCTGATCTTCGACCGGCTGCTCGCCGCCGGCGCCGACCGCGACAGCGTGTTGTTCGCGCTCGGCGGCGGCGTGGTCGGCGACGTCTGCGGCTTCGCCGCCGCCTGCTACATGCGCGGCGTGCCCTACGTGCAGGTGCCGACCACGCTGCTCGCGCAGGTGGACTCGTCGGTCGGCGGCAAGACCGCGATCAACCACCCGGCCGGCAAGAACATGATCGGCGCGTTCTACCAGCCGCGCCGCGTGGTCTGCGACCTGGCGACGCTGGCGACGCTGCCCGAGCGCGAGCTGCGCGCGGGGCTGGCCGAGGTGATCAAGTACGGGCCGATCGCCGACGCTGCGTTCCTGGCCTGGATCGAGGCCGAGCTGGACGCGCTGCTGGGGCGCGAGCCGGCGGCGCTCGCGTACGCGGTGCGGCGCAGCTGCGAGCTCAAGGCCGCGGTCGTCGGCCAGGACGAGCGCGAGAGCGGGCTGCGCGCGATCCTGAACTTCGGCCATACCTTCGGCCACGCGATCGAGGCCGGGCTGGGCTTCGGCACCTGGCTGCACGGCGAAGCGGTGGGCTGCGGCATGCTGCTGGCGGCGGCGCTGTCGCAGCGGCTCGGGCTGGTCGACGCGGCCTTCGTCGAGCGGCTGCAGCGGCTGCTCGCGCGCGCCGGGCTGCCGCTGCGCGCGCCGGCGTTCGCGCCCGAGCGCTGGTTCGAGCTGATGCGCGTGGACAAGAAGGCGCAGGCCGGGCAGATCCGCTTCGTGCTGATCGACGCGCCCGGCCATGCACTGGTTCGCGCTGCGCCCGACGACGCGGTGCGCGCGGTGCTGGCCGCGTACGCGACCGCGCCAGCGGACGGGGCCGCGGCCGCCGCGAACGCGCCGCGCGCGGATGCAGATGCGGGTGCGGGCGCGGGTGCGGGCCCAGGTGCGGCTGCGGTTGCGCAGCCGGGTACGGATGCAGGGGCGAAGGCGTCGCCGGCAGCCGCAGCGGGCTGAAGCCGCGACCGCGATGCCGCCGGTCGAGCGCGCGCCCTGGGCCAGCGACCCGCGCCGCTCGCGCGGGCGGCGGCTGGCCGAGCCGGCCGATCCGCCGGCCAGCCGCTACCAGCTCGACCGCGAGCGCATCGTGCACTGCACCGCGTTCCGGCGGCTGGTCTACAAGACCCAGGTCTTCATCAACCATGAGGGTGACCTGTTCCGCACGCGGCTGACGCACTCGCTCGAGGTCGCGCAGCTGGCGCGCTCGGCGGCGCGCGCGCTGGCGCTGGACGAAGACCTGGTGGAGGCGATCGCGCTCGCGCACGACCTGGGTCACACGCCCTTCGGTCACGCCGGGCAGGACGCGCTGCACGACTGCATGCGCGCGCACGGCGGCTTCGAGCACAACCTGCAGAGCCTGCGCGTGGTCGACGAGCTGGAGCAGCGGCTGCCGCGCTTCGACGGCCTGAACCTGAGCTTCGAGACGCGCGAGGGCATCCTCAAGCACTGCTCGCGCGCCAACGCCGAGCGGCTGGAGCGTGCCGAGCCCGGCGGCGTCGCGCACCGCTTCCTCGCCGGCGGCCAGCCGTCGCTGGAGGCGCAGCTGGTCAACCTGGCCGACGAGATGGCCTACAACGTGCACGACATGGACGACGGCGTGCGCTCCGGCCTGATCGACGACGCGCAGCTCGACGCGCTGGCGCTGTACCGCGGGCACCGCGACGCGGCGCTGGCCGACTGCGCCGGGCTTGACGGCCGGCGGCTGCTGTTCGTCGCGCTGCAGCGGCTGCAGGCGGCGCAGCTGGCCGACCTGGTGGCCACCAGCGCCGCGGCGATCGCCGCGGCCGCGCCCGCCGACGCCGACGCGGTGCGCCGCCAGCCGGCGCCGCTGGTGGGCTTCAGCGCCGGCCTGCGCGCGCAGATCGACGAGGTCAAGCGCTTCCTGTTCACGCAGCTGTACCGCCACCCGCAGGTCACCCACAACACCGAGCTCGCGCGCCGGGTGGTGCGCGAGCTGTTCGACGCGTACTGCGCCGAGCCGGCGCAGATGCCGCCCGAGCACGCGCAGCGCGCGCGCCGCGAGCGCGCGGTGGCCGACTACATCGCCGGCATGACCGACCGCTTCGCGCTGCGCGAGCACCAGCGGCTGACCGGCCGCAGCCTGTTCGCGTCCGGCTGAGCGCGGCGGTGGCCGCGCGGGCCGCGCCGGCCGGGCAAAGCGCACGCCACCCGCGCGGCGCCGCGCGGGCGAGATGCCACAATGGCGCGCCGCCCGGCCGCGGTGCGTGGCGCCTGCAGTCGAGCCTGCCGCCGGCGCGCACCCGCGGCCCCGTTAGCCCCCCGAGGCGTGCCGGCGCGCGCGTCGGCACGAAGGTCGCTTGTCTGCTGCTCCCCTGATCGAGATCGACCGCGTCAGCTTCGGCTACGACGCGTCGCGCACCATCCTCGACGACGTGTCGCTGCAGTTCGCGCGCGGCCAGGTGACCGCGATCCTGGGCGGCTCGGGCTGCGGCAAGACCACGCTGCTGCGGCTGATCGCCGGCGTGCACCCGGCCACCCGCGGCGAGCTGCGCTTCGACGGCGCGCGCATCGACCCGGCCGACCGCGCCGCGCTGTTCCGGCTGCGCCGGCGGCTCGGGATGCTGTTCCAGTTCGGCGCGCTGTTCACCGACCTGAGCGTGTACGACAACGTCGCCTTCCCGCTGCGCGAGCACACCGACCTGCCCGAGTCGATGGTGCGCGACATCGTGCTGATGAAGCTCAACGCGGTCGGCCTGCGCGGCGCCGCGCCGCTGCGGATCGCGCAGGTCAGCGGCGGCATGGCGCGGCGGGTCGCGCTGGCGCGCGCGATCGCGCTGGACCCCGAGCTGATCATGTACGACGAGCCCTTCGCCGGGCTGGACCCGATCTCGATGGGGATCGCCGCGAACCTGATCCGCCGGCTGGGGACGGCCACCGGCGCGACCTCGCTGGTGGTGTCGCACGACGTGCGCCAGTGCTTCGCGATCTGCGACCGCGCGTACCTGCTGTCGCCGCAGGGGCAGGTGGTCGCGCACGGCACGCCCGAGGGGCTGCACGCGTCCACCGACGCGCGCGTGCGCCAGTTCATCGACGGCCTGCCCGACGGTCCGGTGCGCTTCCACTATCCGGCGCCGCCGCTGGCCGAGGACTTCGGCCTGGCCGCCTTCGGAGCCAGCTCGTGACCGCAGCCGTCGCCTCGGTCGGCCGCTTCGCGCTCGCGCAGCTGCGCGGGCTCGGCCACGCGGCGCTGTTCTTCGCGCAGCTGCTGCGCTTCGTGCCGGCGGCGCTGCGCCGCTTCGGCCTGGTGGTCGCGCAGCTGCAGGCGATCGGCAACCGCTCGCTGGTGATCATCGCCGCGTCGGGCCTGGCGGTGGGCTTCGTGCTCGCGCTGCAGATGTACTACGCGCTGGTCACCTACGGCGCCGCCGAGAACCTCGGGCTGGTGGTCAACCTGGCGCTGGTGCGCGAGCTCGGGCCGGTGGTCACCGCGCTGCTGTTCGCGGGCCGCGCCGGCACCTCGCTGACCGCCGAGATCGGGCTGATGAAGGCCGGCGAGCAGCTGGCGGCGATGGAGCTGATGGCGGTGGAGCCGCGCGCGCGCGTGCTCGCGCCGCGGCTGATCGCCGGCGTGGCGGCGATGCCGATCCTCGCGCTGGTGTTCTCGGCGGTGGGCATCCTCGGCGCCTGGGTGGTCGCGGTGCAGCTGATCGGCGTCGACGCCGGCAACTTCTGGGCGATCCAGCAGGAGCGCGTCGACGTCTGGCGCGACCTGGGCAATGGCATCGTCAAGAGCGTCGTGTTCGGCCTGAGCTGCACCTTCGTCGCGCTGTACCAGGGCCACGAGGCCGAGGCCACGCCCGAGGGCGTGGCGCGCGCGACCACCCGCACCGTGGTGGTGTCGTCGCTGGCGGTGCTCGGCATGGACTTCATCCTGACTGCGCTGATGTTCTCGACCCCATGACCCAACGCGCCACCGAGACCCTGGTCGGGCTGTTCGTGCTGCTCGGCATCGCCGCGCTGTTCCTGCTCGCGCTGCAGGCGGCCAACCTGGGCAGCTTCAGCACCGAGCCGAGCTACACGCTGAGCGCGCGCTTCGACAACATCGGCGGGCTGAAGGTGCGCGCGCCGGTGCGCAGCGCCGGGGTCACGGTCGGCCGCGTACGCGCGATCGCGCTCGACCCGAAGACCTACGAGGGCGTGGTCACGCTCGAGATCCGCCGCGGCCTGGTCTTCCCGAAGGACAGCTCGGCGCGGATCCTGACCGCGGGCCTGCTCGGCGACCAGTTCGTCGGCCTGGAGCCGGGGCTGGCCGACCAGATGCTCGCGCCGGGCGCGACGATCACCCACACCCAGTCGGCGCTGCTGCTGGAAAACCTGATCGGCCGGATGCTGTTCGACAAGGCGGCCGAGGCGGGCAGCGACAGTGGGGCAGCGAAGTGAGCCGCTGCTATCGGCAGGCGGCGGCGGCCGGCCCGGCCGGCCCGGCTGGCCCGGCCGGGCTGGCGCGTAGCGCGTCGGCCGTGTTCGCTGCGCTGCGCGCAGCAGTGCCGCTGGCCGCGCTGCGCGCAGTCGTGCCGCTGGCTGCGGCGAGCGTCGTGCTCGGCGCTGCGCTGCTGGGCGCGGCGCCGGCTGCCGCGCAGCCGGCCGCCGGGGTCGCGCCGATCACCCGCGTGCTGCAGCCGCCCGACGCCGGCAGCACGCAGCAGCTGGTCGACGCCGCCGCCGACGACGACGACCTGACCCCGGGTCAGCGCGCCGACCCGTGGGAGCCGTTCAACCGCGCGATCTGGCGCTTCAACCAGGACCTCGACCAGGGCCTGGTGCTGCCCTGGACCGACGCCTACGTGACCCTGGTGCCGCGGGTCGCGCGCACCGCGATCGGCAACGCGCTCGCCAACCTGCAGGACGCGTGGTCGGCGGTGAACAACCTGCTGCAGGGCCACCCCGACCGCGCGGTCGCGATGACGATGCGCTTCGCGACCAACAGCAGCTTCGGCCTGTTCGGGCTG
>CAZKCJ010000012.1:0-13552 GCA_964550885.1 uncultured Rubrivivax sp.
GCGTGCGGGCGTGCGGGCGTGCGGGCGTGCGGGCGTGCGGGCGTGCGGGCGTGCGGGCGTGCGCGAACCACCGCGCTGCGGCCGCAGCGCCCGCGCGCGATCACAGCATGCCCAGCGCCCGGGGCAGCCACAGCGACAGCGGCGGCCAGTAGGTGACGACCACCAGGAACACCAGCATCGTCAGCAGCCACGGCCACACCGCCACCGTCAGCTCGGTGATGCCCATCTTGGTGATGCCCGAGGCGACGTACAGGTTCAGCCCGACCGGCGGGTGACACATGCCGACCTCCATGTTGACCACCATCAGCACGCCGAAGTGGATCGGGTCGATGCCGAGCTTGATCGCGATCGGGAACAGGATCGGCGCCAGGATCAGCACGATCGACGACGGCTCCATGAAGTTGCCTGCCGCCAGCAGCAGCACGTTGGCGATCAGCAGGAAGCCGATCACGCCGACGCCGGTGCCGATCATCGCGTCGGCCATCGCCTGCGGGATGTTCTCGTGCGTCATCAGGAACGAGAACAGCACCGCGTTGGTGATGATGTAGAGCAGCATCGCGCTCATGTTGGCCGACGCCAGCAGCACCCGCGGCACCTCGCGCAGCCGCAGGTCCTTGTAGATGAAGACCGCGGCGATGAAGGCCCAGACCGCGCTGACCGCGGCCGCCTCGGTCGGCGTGAACATGCCCGAGTAGATGCCGCCCATCACGATGATGATCAGCAGCAGCCCCCAGATCGAGTCGCGCAGCGCGCGCCAGCGCTCGGCCCAGCTCGCGCGCGGCAGGCGCGGGTAGTCGTTGCGGCGCGCGCGGTACCAGGTGGTCAGGCCCAGCATCGTCGCCAGCACGATGCCCGGGATCACGCCGGCGATGAACAGCGCGCCTACCGAGGTGTTGGTCGACACCGAGTACATCACCATCACGATCGACGGCGGGATCAGGATGCCGAGCGCGCCCGAGGTGGTGATCACGCCGGCGCCGAAGCGCTTCGGGAAGCCCGCCTTGACCATCGCCGGCAGCAGGATCGAGCCGATCGCGACCACCGTCGCCGGCGACGAGCCCGACACCGCCGCGAACAGCGCGCAGGCGACCACGCCGCCCAGCCCCAGGCCGCCGTGCCAGTGGCCGACCATCGAGGTCGCGAAGCGGATCATCCGTTTGGCGACGCCGCCGTGGGTCAGGAAGTTGCCGGCCAGGATGAAGAACGGGATCGCCATGATCTCGAACTTCTCGATGCCGGTGAACAGCTTCAGCGCGACCGACTCGATCGGCACCTGCGTCATCGTGAACAGGAAGGTCAGCACGGTCAGGCCGAGCGAGATCGAGATCGGCATGCCGGTGAGCATCAGCACCACCAGCAGCACGAAGATGATGATCGTGTTCATCGCGGCGCGCTCCCGTCACCGTCCGGGCCGCCGCGCGGGCGATCGGGCTCGTCGACCTCGCGCGGATGCAGGTCGTCGTCGAGGCGGTAGATGCGGTCCTCCTGCCCGGGCTGGTTCAGCGGCGGCGGCGGCGCTTCCTCGTCGAGCCCGTCGACGTGGCCGTGGTCGTGGTGCGGCAGCTCGCCGGTGCGCTGGAAGCTCCACGCCACCTGCAGGAAGCGCAGGCACATCAGTCCGGAGCCCAGCGGCACCGCCGAGTAGACGATCCAGGTCGGCCACTCGAGGTCGGGTGTCGTCGGCCCCTCGAACAGGTCGCCGGTGGGCAGGCCGAACGCGTGGAAGATCGCGTAGTGCGCGCCGTTCTCCCAGACGAAGGTGCCGCCGAGCACCGCGACTACGCCGGTGAAGAAGGCGCCGGCGAGCAGCCCGAACACGATCACCGGCTTGCGGCGCGCGTCACTGAGCCGGTTGATCAGCACGTCCACGCCGACGTGGATGCCGGTGCGCACGCCGTAGGCGGCGCCGAACTTGGCCATCCACACGAACATGATGATGCACAGCTCCTGCGCCCAGCCGAAGTTCAGGCTGATCAGCCAGTCCTGCAGGCCGGGGATCGCGTGCCCGGAGCCGTAGCGGTGCACGACCGCGACGAAGATCACCAGCGTCGCCGCGCCCATCAGAAAGGTGATCAGCCATTCCTCCAGGTGGTCCAGCACCTTCAGCATCGACGCGTCCTCCGCCACCGGCCAACAAATCGGCCCGCCGGTACGTGCGTCCGGCGGGCCGCGTGCATCGACGCCCGCCTACAGCTTGGCCGGGTCGAAGCCGGTCTCGCGGTAGACCGCCTCGATCGTCGCTTTGCCGATGCGCGGCTCCATCTCCTTGTGCACCTTGACCAGCACCTTCTTCAGCGCCAGGCGCTCGGCCGGGGTCGGGGTGTAGACCTCGGTCTTGCCCGACGCGCGCACCTTCTCGAGCGCGCTGTCGTTCTCCTCCTTGGCGATCTTGTTCGCGTACTCGGTCGCCTCCTTCATCGCCTGCTCGAGCTGGCCGCGGATGTCAGCGGGCAGCCCGTCCCAGAACTTCTTGTTGGTGATCACCGCGTAGCCGAGGTAGCCGTGATCGGTCAGCGACAGGTGCTTCTGCACCTCGTACATCTTCTGCGTGTACAGGTTCGAGATCGGGTTCTCGGTGCCGTCGACCACGCCGGTCTGCAGCGCCTGGTAGACCTCGGAGAAGGCCATCACCTGCGGAATCGAGCCCAGCGCGCGCATCTGCGCCTCGAGCACCTTGGATGACTGGATGCGCATCTTCAGGCCCTTGTAGTCCTCGGGCATCTTCAGCGGCCGGTTCGCGCTGAACGACTTGAAGCCGTTGTCCCAGTACGCCAGGCCGCGCACGCCCTTGGGCTCGAGCTTGGCAAGCAGCTGCTGCCCGACCGGGCCGGTGGTGACCTTGTGCAGCTCCGCGTAGCTGTCGAACAGGTACGGCAGGTCGAAGACCTCGAACTCCTTGACCCCCAGCGGGCCGAACTTGGCCAGCGACGGCGCGAGCATCTGCACCGCGCCGAGCTGCAGCGCCTCCATCTCCTCCTTGTCCTTGTACAGCGTCGAGTTCGGGTAGACCTCGACCTTGACCTTGCCTTGCGTCAGTTCGAACGCGCGCTTCGCGAAGAACTCGCTGCCCTTGCCCTTGGGCGTGTCGTTGGCGACGACGTGGCTGAACTTGATCACGATCGGGGTCTGCGCCCACACGGGCAGGCTCAGGGCGAGGGCAGCGGCGAGCAGGGTGCGGCGAACCGGCAGGAAGGGCATGGCGGGGGCTCCAGGTTGATACGTACGGCGATTCTGGGCGGCGCCGCGCAGGCCCAACCCTAGTGGAAGCCCGGATGGGGGCGGGCCGGGGCCGCCGCCTCAGCGGATCGGCAGGAACAGCTTGGCGATGCCCTTCGCGCTGACCAGGTTGCCCGGGTTGCTGGTCTCCTCGAGCACGCCGCTCATCCGGCGCAAGATGCGCTGGCTGCGACGCGCGCGCCAGATCACCAGGTCGGCCAGCCATGGGTGCGCGTTCACCCGGCTGGCCTTGCGGTACAGCTCGAAGCGCGGCTGCAGCGCGCGGATCGACGCTTCGTACGCGCTGCGCACCGCGGCGTCGTCGGTGCCGCGTTCGCGGCCCTGCGCGATCGCCTCGGCGGCGAGCAGCCCGGTCGCCATCGCCTTGCCGATGCCTTCGCCGCTGAACGCGTAGGTGCTGCCGATCGCCTCGCCGGTGGCCAGCGCGCCGGCGCGCGAGTAGCGCGCGCCGTCGAGCGAGCAGCGCAGCGGCGCGCCCTTGAGCGCGCCCTGCAGCGTGCCGCTGCGCATCAGCTCGCGCGCCGGCGGGTAGACCTCGCAGAACGCGTCGAACACCTCGCGCAGGTTCAGGTCCTGCATCTGCAGCCGGCCGTTGCCGACCAGGCTGAAGCTGTCGGACAGGCCGACGCCGATGTTGAAGGTCTCGCCCGGGCACGGGAAGATCCAGCCGTAGCCGCGGCGCAGCCGCCTGTGCCAGACGATCTCGAGCGCGGTGATCCGCCCGGCCATCGCCGGGCTGTGCACGTAGCCGCGCAGCGCCACGCCGGTGGGCGTGCGCCGCTCGCACAGCCCCGCCGCCAGCATCGCCTGCGGCGGCGCGCCGGTGGCCAGCACCAGCCAGCGGCAGCGGATCGCGTGCTCGGCGCCGCCGGCCTTCAGCCGCGCGCCGACGACGCGGCCGGCGAGCTGCGGGTGCAGCGCGTCGGGCGGGTCGCCGTCGACGATCGGCGCGTCGAAGCGCACCGGCGTGAACAGGCGCGCGCCAGCGCGCTGCGCCGCGCGCACCAGGATATGGTCGAGCTGCCGGCGCGGCAGCACCGCCAGCGAGCCGGGCACGTCGACGTGGCCGCCGCGCGGGCCGATGCAGCGCACGTGGGTCACCCGTTGCGCCTGCGCCATCACCTCGTCGTACACGCCCAGGCGGCGCAGCGCCTGGTGCGCGTCAGGGATCAGCCCGTCGCCGCAGACCTTGTCGCGCGGGAAGTCGTGCTGGTCGACCAGCACCACGTCCAGGCCCGCGCGCGCCAGCATCTGCGCACAGGCGCTGCCGGCCGGGCCGGCGCCGACGACCAGCACCTCGCAGGCGTCGGGCAGGGCGGGCGTGGTCATCGGGAGGGCAGCGGCGGCGCGGGGCCGGGCATTGTAGGCAGCGGCCTCGGCCGGTCCGGCGTGGCCGCGCTCGGTACCCGGGCCCGACCGGCGGCGAGCGCGCAGGCGCGGTCGACTGCGCTTCGGCGCCCGCCGCCGATCGCGCTGCGGTGCCGGCATGCGGCGCAGCGGTGGCCGTGACGGCGCGCGTGACGGCCGATCCCGCGCTGCGCCCGCGGTCTGCCCTTGATCTATCGCAACGACACGAACACAATCCGGCGCGAAACTGTTGGCCTACGCAACAATCTTGCCGAGCCGCTGCGGCGCGTCGCCGCTGCCGGGTCCGCAAGCCCTTCGACAGGAGGCAGGCGATGACATCGACGGCGGCACCGGCCAGCGCCACCACGGGCGCGGCGCGCTCGAACCCCGCGGGCAGCAGGCAGCGGGCCCGCACGATCCTGACCGTGACCGTCAACGGCCGCGAGCGCGAGGACCTGATCGCCGACGGCATGCTGCTGCTCGACTACCTGCGCAGCGTGGCCGGCCTGACCGGCACCAAGCAGGGCTGCGACGGCGGCGAGTGCGGCGCCTGCACGGTGCTGGTCGACGACCGGCCGCGCCTCGCGTGCTCGACGCTGGCGGTGCAGGTGCAGGGGCGGCGGATCGAGACCGTCGAAGGGCTGACCGAGGGCGGCCGCATGAGCGCGCTGCAGCAGGCCTTCCACGAGCGCCTGGGCGCGCAGTGCGGCTACTGCACGCCCGGAATGATCACCACCGCCGAGGCGCTGCTGCGGCGCAACCCCGACCCGAGCGTCGACGAGATCAAGACCGCGATGGGCGGCAACCTGTGCCGCTGCACCGGCTACGTGAAGATCATCGAGTCGGTGCAGGTGGCGGCCGCCGCGCGCAAGGAGGGAGCATGAGCGTCGCCCAACTTCAACGCACGCGCACCGGCTCGGTCGGCGTGCGCACGCCGCTGATCGACGGCGTCGACAAGGTCACCGGCCGCGCGAAGTACACCGCCGACCTGCCTGCGGTCGGCGCGCTCGCCGGGCGCATCCTGCGCTCGCCGCACGCGCACGCGCGAATCCTGTCGATCGACACCTCGGCCGCCGAGGCGCTGCCCGGCGTCGCCGCGGTGTGCACCGGCGACGACTGCAAGGTGCCCTTCGGCGTGCTGCCGATCGCGCAGAACGAATTTCCGCTGGCGCGCGAGAAGGTGCGCTACCGCGGCGACCCGGTCGCCGCGGTCGCCGCCGTCGACGAGGCGACCGCGGCGGCTGCGCTCAAGCTGATCCGGGTCGAGTACGAAACGTTGCCCGCGTACTTCAGCGCCGCCAAGGCGATGAAGCCGGGCGCCGAGGCGATCCACGCCGAGAAGCCGAACAACGTGCTGCGCGAGGTGCACGCCGAGTTCGGCGACACCGAAGCGGGCTTTGCAGCGGCCGACCTGGTGCGCGAGAAGAGCTACCGCTTCGCCGAGGTCTGCCACGCGCAGATGGAGCCGAACGCGACGCTCGCCGACTACGACGTCGAGCGCGGGCATCTCACGCTGCACACGACGACGCAGGTGCCGTACTACGTGCTGCTGAAAGTCGCGCAGTGCCTCGAGATGGAAGAGGCGCACATCCGCGTCGTCAAGCCCTTCCTCGGCGGCGGCTTCGGCCAGCGCACCGAGGCGCTGCACTTCGAGATCATCGCCGCGCTGCTCGCGCGCAAGGCCGGCGGCATGGTGCGGCTGCTGCAGACGCGCGAGGAGACCTTCATCGCGCACCGCGGCCGCCCGGACACCCAGGTCACCGTCAAGCTCGGCATGACGAAGGACGGCCGCCTCACCGCCTGCCACCTGCAGGCGACGCAGGAGGGCGGCGCTTACGCCGGCTACGGGATCATCACGATCCTCTACACCGGCGCGCTGCTGCACGGCATCTACGAGCTGCCGGCGATCAAGCACGACGCGTGGCGCGTCTACACCAACCTGCCGCCGTGCGGCGCGCAGCGCGGCCACGGCACGGTCGACGCGCGCGCAGCGTTCGAGGCGCTGATGAACGAGATGGCCGACGAGCTCGGCATCGACCACATCGCGATCCGGCAGCGCAACCTGCTGCCGCAGATTCCGTACGTGACCGCCTACGCGCAGCGCGTGCTCAGCTACGGCCTGCCCGAGTGCCTGGAGAAGGTGCTGAAGGCCTCGGGCTGGGCCGAGCGCCGCGGCAAGATGCCCAAGGGCCGCGGCCTCGGCGTCGCCTGCTCGCACTTCGTGTCGGGGACGAGCACGCCCAAGCACTGGACCGGCGAGCCGCACGCGGTCGTCAACCTGCGGCTCGATTTCGACGGCGGCATCACGGTGCTGACCGGCGCCGCCGACATCGGCCAGGGATCGAACACGATGGCCGCGCAGATGATCGCCGAGGTGATGGGCGTCGACTGGCAGCGGCTGCGAGTGGTCTCGGCCGACAGCGCGCTCACGCCCAAGGACAACGGCAGCTACTCGTCGCGCGTGACCTACATGGTCGGCAACGCGGCGATCGACGCGGCCAACCAGTTGAAGCGCATCCTGATCGACGCCGCCGCGCAGCGGATGGAAGCCAGCGCCGGCGACATCGAGTGCGAGGGCGAGATCTTCCGCGTCGTCGGCACCGACCGCGAGATGCACTTCCGCGACGTGGTGCGCGCCGCGCTCGTCGACACCGGGCCGATCACCGTGAAGGGCGCGTTCACCTGCCCGCCGGAATTCATGGGCAGCAAGCAGGTGCGCGGCAGCGCGATCGGCGCGACGATGGGCTTTTGCTACGCGGCGCAGGTCGTCGAGTGCGCGGTCGACGAGGTCACCGGCAAGGTCACCGCCGAGAAGGTCTGGGTCGCGGTCGACGTCGGTCGCGCGCTCAACCCGCTCGCGGTCGAGGGCCAGGTGCAGGGCGGCGTGTGGATGGGCATGGGGCAGGCGATCTCCGAACAGACCTACTTCGACGACGGCCGGATGATGGCCGGCAACCTGCTCGACTACCGCGTGCCGACGATGGTCGAGAGCCCCGACATCGAGGTGCTGATCGTCGAGAGCATCGACCCGAACGGCCCCTTCGGCGCCAAGGAGGCGAGCGAAGGCATGCTCGCCGGCTTCCTGCCGGCGCTGATGGACGCGGTGCACGAGGCGACCGGGGTGCGCGCTTACAGCCTGCCGCTCAGCCCCGAGGCAATGGTCGAGCTGTTCGACAAGCGTGACGGAGTCCGCTCATGAACCTGATACCCGAACTGCGCTTGCACCACCCGGCGACGCTCGACGATGCGCTGCGGCTGAAGGCGGAACTGCCGAGCGCGCGCTTCGTCGGCGGCGGCACCGACCTGATCGTCAACCTGCGCCGCGGCCTGGGCGAGCCGGGCGACCTGATCGACCTCGGTGCGGTCGACGAGCTCGCCGCGGTGCAGCGCATCGACGGCGAGCTGTGGGTCGGCGCCGGCATCACGTTGGCCGAGTTCGCGACCCATCCGCAGATCGCCGAGCCGTATCCGGCGCTCGCGCAGGCGGCGCTGGCGGTCGCCGGGCCGACCCACCGCGCGTCGGCGACGCTCGGTGGCAACCTGTGCCAGGACACGCGCTGCATCTTCTACAACCAGAGCGACTGGTGGCGCGAGGGCAACGGCTACTGCCTGAAGTACAAGGGCGACAAGTGCCACGTGGTCGTCAAGAGCGACCGCTGCTACGCGACCTATCACGGCGACATCGCGCCAGTGCTGATGGTGCTCGGCGCCGAGGTGGCGATCGCCGGCCCGGGCAAGGTGCGACGCATCCCGGCGGCCGAGCTGTTCCGCGAGGACGGCATGCGCTACCTGACGCTGGGCGCCGACGAAGCAGTGGCCGCGGTGGTGCTGCCGCCGGCCGACGGCCGACGCGTCGGCTACGCGAAGGCGCGGGTGCGCGACGCGGTCGACTTCCCGCTGGCCGGCGTGGCCGCCGCGCTGCGCCGCGACGGCGACCTGATCGGTGAGCTGCGCGTGGCGATCACCGGCACCAACTCGGCGCCGCTGCTGCTGCCCACCGCCGAGCTCGGCGGCCAGCCCTGGGGCGACGCCGCCGCCGCGACCCTCGCCGCCGGCCTGCGCAAGACCGCGAACCTGCTGCGCACCACTGTCAGCACTGCGAAGTACCGGCGGCGCGCGGTGCAGCGGATGACGCGCGATCTGGTCGATCGCCTGTGGGCCGAAGCCGGCAACGGCTGAGCCCGGTGGCGGCCGAGCCGCCGCGCGCCGGGCAGGAGCTGACCTACGGCCTGCTGCCGCAGGTGCTCGGCTATCACCTGCGGCGCACCCAGGTCGCGATCTTCCGGCACTTCGCGCGCACGGTGGCGGCCACCACCGGGATCACGCCGGGGCTGCTGGGCATGCTGCAGGTGATCGCCGCGAACCCGGGGCTCGCGCAGAGCCGGCTGGCCGAGGCGATGGAGGTCGACCGCTCGACGATCGTCAAGGTCGTCGACCAGCTCGAGGCGCGCGGGCTGATCGTGCGCGAGCCCTCGCCCAGCGACAAGCGCAGCTACTGCCTGCGGCTGACCGACGCCGGTGCGGTCGAGCTGCCGCGCATGCAGCGGCTGATGCTCGAGCACGAGGACGAGTTCGCGCAGCCGCTGTCGGCGCAGGAGCGCGAGCAGCTGATCCAGCTGCTGCGGCGGCTGTACCTGCGCGCCGAGGACGAGGCCGAGCTGGCCCCCGGGCGCTGAGCCGCTGGCGCTCGCGCACCACGGTGCGTCACGGCACGGCCCGTGCCCGCGGCGACGCTGCGCCCGCGGCAACGCCGCGCGCTGGCCGCGCCAGTGCCGCTGCCGCTCGTCGTCGTGGCGGCGCTGGCGCTGATCGCCCTGGCGCCGCGGCCGCCAGTCGGCGCGGCGATGCCGACGCTGCGGAAGCGGTCGGCGCGGTTGCCGCAGTCGGCGCGGCGCGCGTCGTGCGAGACTTCGCGCGCGGCCCGGGTCGCTGCCGGATCCGGGCGCGCCGCCGTCGAGCAGCGGCGGCCGCAGCTGCAGTCTGCGGCCGCACTCGTCCAGGTGGCGGCAGCCTGCGCCGCCGACGCGGCCGCGAATCCGATCGGCACAGGAGGCGTGATGCAGACCGTGGTCACCGAAGTCGCCGAGCGCATCTACCAGCTGAGCACCTACGTGCCGGCGGCGCGGCTGCGCTTCAACCTGTACCTGATCGACGCCGACGCGCCGCTGCTGTTCCACTGCGGCCAGCGCCAGCTGTTCCCGCTGTTCTCGGCGGCGCTCGCGACGCTGATGCCGATCGAGCGGCTGCGCTGGATCTCGTACGGGCACTTCGAGGCCGACGAGTGCGGCGCGCTCAACGACTGGCTGCGCGCGGCGCCCGACGCACAGGCCGCGGTCGGCCAGACCGGCTGCCGGATCGCGGCCAACGACTTCGCGCGCCGCGCGCCGCGCGCGCTCGCCGACGACGAGGCGATCGACCTCGGCGGCCGGCGCGTGCGCTTCCTCGCGACGCCGCACGTGCCGCACTGCTGGGACGCCGGATTGATGTACGAAGAGGCGACCGGCACGCTGCTGTGCGGCGACCTGTTTGCGCAGCCCGGCGACGGCGCGCCGCTGACGAGCGACGACATCGTCGCGCCGGCGCTCGCCGCCGAGGATCAGGTCCACGCGACCGCGCTGACGCCGGCGACCGCACCGACGCTGCGCCGGCTCGCCGCGCTGAAGCCGGCGACGCTCGCGCTGATGCACGGGCCGGCGTTTCGCGGCGACGGCGCGCGCGCGCTGAATGCGCTCGCCAACGGCATCGCGCAGCGCCTGGCGGCGGCGACCGACGCGGCGCGGGCCTGACGCACGCAGCAGACGGACGAGCTTCGAAGCCAACCCCCCGGAGACCCGAGATGAGCAACCCGAGCTACCACAAGAAGGCGATCCAGGACCGCGAGCTGCACCCCGAGACGCAGATGATGAGCTACGGCTACGACCCCTTCCTGTCGGAGGGCTCGGTCAAGCCGCCGGTGTTCCTGACTTCGACCTTCGCCTTTCGCAGCGCCGAGGACGGCGCCGAGTTCTTCGACGTCCAGGCCGGCCGCAAGCCGGCGCCGCAGGACCGCGGCAGCGGGCTGATCTACAGCCGCTTCAACCACCCGAACCTGGAGATCGTCGAGGACCGGCTCGCGCTGCTCGACGGCGCCGACGGCGCGATCGTCAGCTCCAGCGGCATGGCCGCGATCAGCACGCTGTTCCTGACCTTCCTGCGCCCGGGCGACCAGCTGGTGCACTCGACGCCGCTGTACGGCGGCACCGAGACGCTGATCCGCTCGGTGCTGCCCGATTGGAGCATCACCGGCCACGCGTTCGACGCCGGGCTCGCGCCGGCGCAGACAGCCGCGGTGCTCGAAGCGGCCGCGGCGCGCGGCCGCGTCGGCCTCGTCTACGTCGAGACGCCGTCGAACCCGACCAACGCGCTGATCGACCTGGCCGCGGTGCGCGCGGTGCTCGACGCGTTCGAGCGGCGCCACGGCTACCGGCCGGTCTCGGCCTGCGACAACACGCTGCTCGGCCCGATCTTCCAGCACCCGATCCGCGACGGCATCGACCTCGCGGTCTACTCGCTGACCAAGTACGTCGGCGGCCACAGCGACCTGGTAGCCGGCGGCATCACCGGCCGCGCCGAGCCGATCCGGCGGCTGCGCGCGCTGCGCGGGCTGCTCGGCTCGCAGCTCGATCCGCACTCGTCGTGGATGATCACGCGCTCGCTGGAAACGCTGGTGCTGCGCATGCGCCGCGCGGCGGCGACCGCGAGCCGGGTCGCGCACTGGCTCGCCGACAACCCGGTGCGCAAGGTGGGCGTGTTGCACCCGCAGCAGATCACCGATGCCGCTTACCAGAGCCTGTACCGGCGCCAGTGTTCGGGCGCAGGCTCGACCTTCTCGCTGCTGCTCGACGGCGGGCGGCCGATGGCCTTTCGCTTCATCAACGCGCTGACGCTGTTCCGCTCGGCGGTCAGCCTCGGCGGCACCGAGTCGCTGGTGTGCCACCCGGCGTCGACCACGCACTCGGGCGTCGCGCCGCAGTTGCGCGAGCACGCCGGCGTGACCGAGGGGCTGGTGCGCCTGTCGATCGGCCTCGAGCACGAGGACGACCTGATCGCCGACCTGGAGCAGGCGCTGCGCGCGTGCTGAGCGCAGCGCCGCGCGCGGCGGCGCCTACTTGACCGGCACCAGCTGCTGCCGGTGCCGCGCGTGCGCCTCGACCTGCGCCGGCGCGAACCACCAGTTCAGCAGCCGGCCTTCGCTCCATGCGGGCAGCTGGTCCTTCTGGTTCGGGTGGAACTGGCGGTCGACGACGCCGCCGGCGAGCACCGCCTCGACCTTGTCGTCGTCGCCCAGGTCGGCCACCAGCCGCATCGACGCGAAGAAGTTGACATCGAAGCCGCCCATGAAGGGGCTGAGCGCGCGCAGCAGCGTCGCGCCCGAGCCGCTCATCGGAGCTTCCGGATAGCCGAGGAAGTCGCGGCCGAAGCCGCTGCGCCGCAGCGGGCTGTAGAAGTAGATGCGGTGCTCGCTGCCCCACTGCCACTGCGCCGGGTCGGCGCCGTGGCGCGCCTGCAGCTCGGGGCGCACCGTGGCGGCGACGCGGCGCACCAGGTCGGGCAGCGTCTCTTTCTGCGGCGTGCGGATGTCGTCGAACCACGGCGACGCGGGGGTCTGGACCAGCTCGTCGAAGCGCTCCTGCCACGCGTACCAGTTGCCCAGCCAGCTGCGCGCGAGCTTGTCGCCCATCTCGTCGACGTAGGTCTCGTAGGCCAGGCGCTCGTACAGGTGGTGGTAGATCAGCGGCGCGGCGGCATTCTTGTCGTCGCGCCCGTCCCAGGCGTCGAGGATACGCGCGAAGTCGGCGTTGGCCGGGTCGTCGCGCAGCGCCGCGACCAGCGCCGGCTTCAGCCGCGGCGCCTGCAGGTTCTGGGCGTCCATCATCAGCGCCGCCTGGTCGGCAGTCGTCATGCCCTTGCCCTGGCCCAGCACCTCACCGATGCGGCGGATGCGGTAGCTGGAGGCGAAGTACGACGAGTAGTCGTACGCATAGCCGTCGGGCCGGTTGTCGTTGTTCGCAGTGCCGACCCAGTCGCGCGCTGGCGTGATCATGCCGGGCATCCGCTCGGGCGGGATGAAGCCCTGCCAGTCGTCGGTCTTCCCCACCGGCTTCGGGTGGCTGCCCTGTTTGCTCGCGCGCACCGGCACGCGGCCGGTCGCACGGTGGCCGATGCCGCCGGCCTTGTCGGCGAACACGTAGTTGAAGTAGATCAGGTCCAGCCCCTGCACGGCCCGGTCCACCTCGGCGACATTGCGCGCGCTGAGCAGCTTGTCGATGCCGATGCCGCCGCCGGGCAGCTCGGCCGAGGCCATGCGCAGGCTGAGCACCGCTTCGCCGTCGTAGCCGAAGATCGGCCCGCTGATGACAGGCCCGCGCACCGTCGCGCGGATCCGCATCTTCTCTTCGCGGAAACCGCCGGGAGCGTCCTTGTCCTTCACGCGGATGACTTCGTCGATCACCTGGAACGGCCGCACCTGGTCGCCGTCGACGTAGTGGTCGGGCTGGCCCGGCGCGACCTTCTCGATGAACAGGTCCTGCGAGTCGCCGTAGGCGTTGGTCACGCCGAAGGCCACGTGCGCGGTGCGCCCGACCTGGATGCCGGGCACGAACGGATAGGCTGCGCCCACCGCCTGGATGCCCGGCGCAAACAGCCCGATCGGATGCCAGACGCCGGGCAGCATGCGCGCATCGAGGTGCGGGTCGTTGACCAGCACCGCCGCGCCGCTGGCCGAGCGGCTCTTGCCGATCGCCCAGTTGTTGCTGCCGACCGCCAGCGGTGCGAGCGGCGCGTCGTCAGCGCCGAGCCCGGCGAGCAGCTCGACTTCGCCCAGCCGCACCGCGCCGGCTGCGCTGCCGACGATCACCGGTTGCTGCCTGCGGTCGGGGTTGACGTTGACCGGCGCCAGCTCGCGCAGTGCCTTGTCGGCGCCGAACTT
>CAZKCJ010000012.1:13562-18870 GCA_964550885.1 uncultured Rubrivivax sp.
CGTCGGCATGCTGCGTGATGTAGGCGTTCAGGCCCTCGATGTACCAGAGCAGGAAGTCGCGCGCCTCGGCCGACAGCAGCTTCCCGTAGCGCTCGCCGTTGCGGCCGATGCCCAGCAGCCGGATCTGGCGGTCGCTGGCCAGGCCGCTCTCGCCGACCGATTCGGCCAGCCGCCCGGTGGCGATCGCGCGCAGGCCCTCCAGCTGGAACAGCCGGTCCTGCCCGGTCACGAAGCCCTGCGCGCGGATCAGGTCGGGCGTGTTCTGCGCAAAGACGTACGGGATGCCGTGCTCGTCGCGCAGCACGCGCACCGGCGCCGTCAGGCCCGCCAGCGCGAGCTCGCCGTCGACCTCGGGTCCGCGCAGGCTGCCGAGGAAGGCCTGCGCCGGCAGCGCGGCCGCCAGCAGCAGCGCGAAGGCCGCGGCGCGAACGCCGCGGCGGCGGGTGATTGCGAGCGCCATCCGTGATCTCCTGGGTGTGGTTGCGCGTCGGCAAGCGCCCTGTCGCCGGCGCCGCGTGGGGGCCGATCCTAGCCGCGCCAGCCGCGGCCCTGCCGGCCAACGGCGCTGCGCGCCGGGCGTGCGCGCGCCGCGCGGCACCGTCCGCGCCGGGGACTCGACGCGCAGCGCCGTGGCTGCCGTCGCGCCGACGCGCGCGACGCTGACGCCGCCCGGGCGTGCTGGCGAAGGCCGGCGCAGGCGCTCGCGCCGCAGTCGCTCGGTGCTCGACCGCCGGTGCAGGCGCACCCGGGCGCGGCCCGGTCCTGGGGCTGGAGGCTCAGCCGGGCGCGGCCCGGCCCTGGGGCTGGAGGCTGAACCGTGCGCCGCCCGAACCTGGGGTGCGCGCTCAGGCCGCCGGCAGCGCTCGCTTCAGGATCGCGGCGCAGTCGGCGCCGCGCGGCAGCGTGCCGTACTGGCGGTGGCCGCTGCCCTGCAGCCGCGACGCGCAGTAGGCGTCGGCGACCGCAGCGGGCGCGTGCTGCACCAGCAGCGCCGCCTGGATCGCCAGCGCCATCCGGTCGACCACCTGACGCGCGCGGTACTCGGGCTCGGCCGGATCGGCGAGCTCCTGGTGCAGCGCCGCCACCCACTGGTCGAGCGCCGCGTTGCCGCCCCTGGCCTTGGCCAGTTCGGCGACGAAGGCGTCGACGACCTCGGGCGAGCGCTGCATCGCGCGCAGCACGTCCAGGCACTGCACGTTGCCACTGCCCTCCCAGATCGCGTTGACCGGCGCCTCGCGGTACAGCCGCGGGAACGGGCCGTCCTCCATGAAGCCGCTGCCGCCGATGCACTCCATCGCCTCGTACGCGTGCTGCGGCGTGCGCTTGCAGATCCAGTACTTGCCGACCGCGGTCACCAGCCGCACCAGCGCGTCCTCGTGCGCGTCGCGGCGGTGGTCCAGCGCCCGCGCCAGCCGCAGCGTCAGCGCGAGCGAGCCCTCGTGCTCGAGCGCGAGGTCCGCGAGCACGTTGCGCATCAGCGGCTGCTCGATCAGCACCCGCCCGAAGGCGGCGCGCAGCCCGCAGTGGTGCAGCGCCTGCACCACTGCCGCGCGCTGGCCGGCGGTGGAGCCGGTCATGCAGTCGAAGCGGGTCATCGCGACCATCTCGATGATCGTGCGCACGCCGCGGCCCTCGTCGCCGACCATCCAGGCGAGCGCGCCGCGCAGCTCGGTCTCGCTGCTGGCGTTGGACACGTTGCCCATCTTGCGCTTGAGCCTGATGAGCTGCAGCGGGTTCTTCGTGCCGTCGGGTCGCCAGCGCGGCAGCAGGAAGCAGCTCAGCCCCGCCGGCGTCTGGGCCAGCGTCAGGAACGCGTCGCACATCGGCGCCGACACGAAGTACTTGTGGCCGACCAGCTCGTAGGCCGCGCCCGGCCCTTCGGCGGCGGCGACCGGATACGCGCGGGTGGTGTTGGCGCGCACGTCGGAGCCACCCTGCTTCTCGGTCATCGCCATGCCGATCGTCAGGCCGGCCTTGTGCGCGTCGGGCAGGTTGCGCGGGTCGTAGACGCGCGCGGTGATCTTCGGCAGCCAAGCCTGCGCGAGCTGCGGCGTGGTCTGCAGCGTCGGCACCGACGCGAAGGTCATCGTCACCGGGCAGCCGTGGCCGGCCTCGACCTGGGTCTGCAGGTAGAAGTGCGCGCTGCGCGCGACGTGGGCGCCGGGGCGCGGGTCGGTCCACGGCGACGCGTGCAGGCCGTGCTCGATCGCGCTGCGCATCAGCTGGTGGTAGGCCGGGTGGTAGCGCACCAGGTCGACGCGGTTGCCGAAGCGGTCGTGGGTGTCGAGCTCGGGCGGGTAGTGGTTGGCCTGCACGCCCAGCTCGCGGTACTCGACCGAGCCGGTCAGGCGGCCGAAGGCGCCGAGCGCGGCGTCGGCCCAGCCGGCGCCCTCGCGCTGCACCGCCTCGACCAGCGCCGCGTCCTGGCGGTACAGGTCGCAGTCGCCGCGCTCGCGGCCGACGTTGATGACCTCGTGGGTGTCGGCCAGCGCCAGGCGGGCGGGCCGGATCGGATCGGGGGCGTTCATGACGGAACCTCCTGCGGATGCAGCGGTGGCGGGGTGGCGGAGCGCGACGCACCGGTGCGCGCCGCGGCGAGGAAGCGGCGCCAGATCGCCTGGCCGACCTCGTCGTGGCGGGTGACCGCGGCGACGAAGCGTGCGCGCGCCGCCGCGTCGACCAGCGGCGCGGGCAGCCACGGGTCGAAGACCAGCTGGCGGATCGCCGGGTCGCCGAGCGCGAAGGCCTCGCGCGCGGCGCGCGCCAGCGGCAGCGCGTCAGCGCCCTCGAGCCAGGCGCTCAGGCGGACGGTGGTGCTGCGGTAGCTCGCGTTCAGCGCCGCGGCCGACCACAACCGGCGCGCGCGCTCGGCGTCGCTGCGCGCCAGCGCGCGCAGCGCGAACACGGTGCCGCCGGCTGCCTGCGCGGGCAGCAGCGCGTGCAGCCGCGCGCGCAGCGCATCGGCGCCGCCGCGCAGGTTGTCGGGCCGCAGGTGCAGGCGGCGCTCGAGCTCGGCCAGCCCGAGCAGCGCGAACGCGCGCTCGCGCGCGCGCAGCGCCTGCCGGTCGCTGCGTCCGGCGGCGCCGACGTGCACCGCGAGCCACTGGCCGTTCCAGTCGACCAGTTGCGCGTGCAGCTGGCGCCAGCCGCGGACCTCGGCTGCCAGCGGCCGCGCCTTCGGCCCCAGCGCGTAGACGCCGCGCCGGCGCGCGACCAGCAGCCCGGCGGCCACCGCGCGCGTCAGCGCGACCCGCACCCGGTTCTCGGGCAGACCGAACAGCGCGCACGACGCGAGCAGCTCGCGCACGCCGAGCGCGGCGTCGCCCTGCGCGTCGGCGCCGACCAGCAGGTGCAGCAGCAGCGAGCGGGCGGTGGGCTGCATCGGCGCATCTTACGGCTGCGTGCAGACGATGTCGACCGCTGTAAGGTCGACCGCGCGGCTCTCGGCGCCCGCGCGAGGCGGTGTGGGCGCCCCGTCCGCGCTGCGTCGGCAGGGGGTCAGTCGACGAGCGGATCCGCCGGGCGCGATGCGGCACGCACCGGCCCACGCCGGCTGCGCGCGGCACCGGCCGCGACCCACCGATCGCGCCGCGCGGCGCGGCGCAGCGCAGCGCTCAGGCCGGCGGGCGCATCCGCTCGACGATCTTGAGCATCGTCGCGATCGTGATCGAGCCGAAGGTCGCGACCGCGATCGCGTCGATCTCGGCCAGCACCTGGCCGAGCGCGCGGTCGACGCTGGTGCTCTGCTCGCCCGGACGCACCTGCGGCGCGTCCGGGGCCTCGAACAGGCGGATCACGTCGAGCAGCGTCAGCCGCCGCGCGTTGGCGACGAAGCGGTAGCCGCCGCCGACGCCGCGCACCGACTCGACGATGCCGGCGCGGGTCAGCTCCGACAGCACCTTGGCCAGGTGGTGCGGCGACTCGTCGTACTTGCTCGCGACCTCGGCCGCCGGCACCATCGCGCCCGGCCGGGCGGCGAACTCCAGCACGCTGTACAGCGCCAGCACCGTGTTCTTCTGCAGCCTCACGCGTCGCCGCCGATCTCGGTCTCGAGCGGGATCAGCCGTCCGGCGCGCATGCCCTGGCTGCGGAAGAAGGACAGGATCAGGTGGTTGTCGCTGGCCAGCATCGTGCGCAGCACGCGCACGCCGACGCTCTCGAAGCGCTCGCGCATGGCGGCCAGCAGCGCCGACGCGACCCCGCGCTGGCGCACCTGCGGATCGACGTCGATCGCGAACACCCAGCCGCAGGGCGGCGAGCCGAACTCCCAGTCGCGCACCTCGCCGATCACGAAGCCGACCACCCGCGCGTCGACGATCGCCACCAGGAAGTGCCGCAGGCCCTCGCCGCCGACGCCGTAGCGGCGGTAGATGCGCTGCCAGTAGTCGGCCTTGTGCAGCCCGGTCTCGGTCGCGTCGAGCGCAATCACCTGCGGCAGGTCGGTGCGGCGCGCCGGGCGCACCAGCACCGCCACCGCATCAGCCGCCGCGGCTGCTGATGCGGGGTCGCAAGGGGGCGTGCTGCCGTGGGGGGACACCTGCAAACCTAATCCAGATCAAGATGAAAGGTGCATTCCAGTACCAAAATGCGCTGACTGCATTCTAGGGGTCCCCGCAAGGGTTCGCGTGCACCCGATCGCTGCGCTCGCGCAACGCCGCTCGCGGCGGCAGACCGCAGCCGCCGCGCCGTCGCGACGGGGTCGCCGGCGCAGCGATTCGGCGTAGCCTTGCATCGGTCGGCGGCGCGCGGGCCGGTGCGCCGGGCCACCGCCGCGCACCGCGACCCGCCGGCACGACCCCGGCCGCGACCACCCGTCTTCGACGCCATCCCGGAGGAATCCACATGAAAGCTTCGCTGCAACCCGGCCTGAGCGCCGAGTCCACTTTCGCCGTCGACGCCGAGCGCACGATCGACTTCATGGGCGACGCGGCGCGCGTGTACGCGACGCCGATGCTGGTGCGCGACATCGAGATCGCCTGCCGCAACCTGCTGCTGCAGCACCTGGACGCGGGCGAGGACTCGGTCGGCACCCGGGTCGAGATCGACCACATCGGCGCGACCCTGTTGGGCATGCAGGTCACGCTGAAGGTGCGCGTGGCCGAAGTCAACGGCCGCGCGGTGGTGTTCGAGATCGACGGCCACGACCCGGTCGAGCCGATCGTGCGCGGCAAGCACGCGCGCTTCGTCGTCGACGTCGCCAAGACCGGGCAGCGCCTGGCGGCCAAGGCCGCGAAGGCGCGCGGCGGCTGAGGCCCGCGCCGGCCGCGCGATGCGCCCGCGCGCTGCCGGCAGCGAACCGAGCAGGGCC